>JAAOZX010000378.1 GCA_012274225.1 Comamonadaceae bacterium
GCTTGCGCGGTCGACCTCTGTTGCTGAACTTCTGGGCGACATGGTGCCCGCCTTGCGTCGAAGAGATGCCGATGCTTGATGCTTTCTTTCGAGAAAACAGCGGTAAAAGCTGGCAAGTCGTCGGACTGGCGATCGACCGGCACAGCGCTGTCCGGGACTTCCTGGCTCACACCCCGGTCAGCTATCCGGTCGGCTTGGCCAGCCTGGGCGGCTCTGAACTGAGCAAGCAGCTGGGCAATCTCACCGGCGGCCTGCCGTTCAGCGTCGTGATTGGCTCAGCGGGCGAAATCCTGCAGCGTAAAATCGGCCGCGTCAGTACTGCCGAGCTGGCCCAGTGGCGGGAACTTCGCTAGCCGTAACGGCGCCTGCTGGCCGTCAAGCCCAACATTGCAAATAAAATAAAATTGGCGGAAGAAGCCGAAAGTAAGTGAATTTTGTTGTAAATTCGGCTGCTTTCCTCGTGCGTTGGAGACTCTATGGACTTGCGCAAACTGAAGACCCTGATCGACCTGGTGTCCGAATCCAACGTATCGGAACTCGAAATCACTGAAGCGGAGGGAAAGGTCCGGATCGTCAAGGGCAGCGGCGCCCCCGTACCTAGCGGCACGGTTCCCCAGCCACCCTTGATGCCTGTTGGGGCATCGGTTGCCGTTGCGGCGCCGGTGCCCGCCGTCGAGGCGCCGGCCGGTCATGTGGTCAAGTCGCCGATGGTGGGCACCTTCTACCGGTCAGCCAGCCCGGGTGCCAAAGCTTTCGTTGAGATCGGCAGCCAGGTCAAGGAGGGTGAAACGATCTGCATCATCGAAGCCATGAAGATCCTCAACGAAATCGAGGCCGACAAGTCCGGAACCATCACCCGGATCCATTGCGAGAACGGCCAGGCGGTGGAATACGGCCAGCCCCTCTTCGCCATCGAGTGACGCCCAGGTAGACGCCCCATGTTCAAGAAGATCCTGATTGCCAATCGGGGAGAGATAGCCCTGCGGATCCAGCGCGCCTGCCGCGAGTTGGGCGTCAAGGCCGTGATGGTCTATTCCGAAGCCGATCGGGAAGCCAAGTACGTCAAGCTGGCCGAGGAAGCGGTTTGCATCGGCCCGCCGCCTTCGGCTCAGAGCTATCTCAACATGCCGGCGATCATTTCGGCGGCGGAGGTCACCGATGCCGAGGCCATTCACCCCGGCTACGGCTTTCTCTCCGAGAACGCCGACTTTGCCGAGCGGGTGGAAAAGAGCGGCTTCCAGTTCATCGGCCCGACGCCCGAATCGATCCGCCTCATGGGCGACAAGGTTTCGGCCAAGCAGGCCATGATCAAGGCTGGCGTGCCCTGTGTTCCGGGCTCGGAGGGCGAGTTGCCGGACGACCCGGTGCTGATCCGCCGCCTGGCCAAGTCGGTGGGCTACCCCGTCATCATCAAGGCGGCGGGGGGCGGCGGCGGCCGCGGCATGCGCGTCGTCCACACCGAGGCCGCGTTGATCAACGCGGTGCAGATGACCAAGGCCGAGGCCGGCGCGGCCTTCAGCAACCCGGCGGTCTATCTCGAGAAATACCTGCAGAATCCGCGCCACATCGAAATCCAGATCCTTGCCGACAAGCACAAGAACGCGGTCTACCTGGGCGAGCGCGACTGCTCGATGCAGCGGCGCCACCAGAAAGTGATGGAGGAGGCGCCAGCGACGGGCATCCCCCGAAAGGTGATCGAGAAAGTCGGCGAGCGTTGCGTGGCCGCCTGCAAACGCATCGGTTACCGTGGCGCCGGCACCTTCGAATTCCTCTACGAGGACGGCGAGTTCTATTTCATCGAGATGAACACCCGCGTGCAGGTCGAGCACCCGGTCACCGAGATGATCAGCGGCATTGACATCGTCAAGACCCAGATCATGGTGGCCGCCGGCGAGAAGCTGCCGTTCGCGCAGCGCGACATCACGTTGCGCGGCCATGCGATCGAATGCCGGATCAACGCCGAGGACCCCTACAAGTTCCTGCCTTCGCCGGGCCGCATCACCACGTGGCACGCACCGGGCGGACCGGGTGTGCGTGTCGATTCGCACGTCTACACCAATTATTTCGTTCCGCCTAACTACGATTCCATGATCGGCAAGATCATCGTGCACGGCGACACGCGCGAGCAGGCCATGGCGCGGATGCGCACGGCGCTGTTGGAGACCGTGGTGGAAGGCATCAACACCAACATCGCGCTGCACCGCGAACTGCTGGTCGATGCCAAGTTCATGGACGGCGGCACCAACATCCATTACCTCGAAGAATGGCTGTCGGACCACAAGCGCTAGCCGCCTTGGAATGGGCTTGATGTTCGAATTGAGCCTGCTCTGCCCCGAGCGGGGCATCGAGGCCGTCAGCGATGCGCTGCAGGCCCTGGATGCGCTGAGCGTCTCGGTGGAGGATGCCGACGCACAGACCGACGCCGAGCAGGCGCTGTTCGGTGAACCGGGCATGGCACCGATCAACGAAGGCTGGCAACGCTCGCGCGTGCTGGCCTTGTTCGATACCGAAGATGCCGCGAACGAGGCCTTGCTGCTGCTGCAGGCCCAGGACTTCTTCGAGGGCTGCCAGGCGCTGGGCATCGCGCCGGTGCCCGACCAGGACTGGGTGCGGCTGACGCAATCGCAGTTCGCCCCGGTTGAAATCACGCCCGAATTCTGGATCGTGCCGACTTGGCACGAGCCACCGGCACGGGCGCGGCAGGTGATCCGGCTCGATCCCGGACTGGCCTTCGGCACCGGCACCCATCCCACCACCCGCATGTGCCTGCGCTGGATCGCGCAGCATCCGCCGCGCGGGGAGCGTGTACTGGACTACGGCTGCGGCTCGGGCATTCTGGCGATTGCGGCAGCGCTGTTCGGTGCAGCGGCGGTCGCGGCGGTGGACATCGACCCGGCCGCAGTGCAATCGGCGCAGGCCAATGCCCAGGCCAATGACGTGCAGCTCGAAACCGGTTTGCCCGACCTGGCGCGCGGGCAGTACCAACTGGTCCTGGCCAACATCCTGGCGACGCCACTGAAAGTGCTGGCGCCGCTGCTGTGCGCCCATGTAGCGGCCGGCGGCTCGCTGGTCCTGGCCGGTATTCTCGAGCGACAGGCCGAGGAACTGAAGGCGGCGTACCAGCCCCATACGCCCCTGGAGGTCGCCGACCGGGAAGACGGCTGGGTCCTGATGACGGCCCGCTGCTAAGGGCCGGGCGCCGGACCGGGCCCTGGCTACAATTCCGGCCACATGAGCCTGATCACTCGCTGCCCCGCCTGCGGGACGATGTTCAAAGTGGTGCCCGACCAATTGAAGATCTCCGATGGCTGGGTGCGTTGTGGCCAATGTTCCGAGGTCTTCGACGCCAGCGTCCACCTCCAGACTGTCGGGTCGGAACCGGCGCAGGCGGGTGTCGAAGATGCGCAGCGTGTCGTCGAGGCGAGGCCCGAGGCGGCCGGGCCGGAAAGCGAGGCGTTCGGCGCATCGGCCAGCAGCGAGATCGGCGAGAGCCTGCTTTCCGAAGAAGAACCGGATTCGGCCCAGATCGACGCCGAAGCGCTGGCGCTGCGGGAGCACCCGCTGGACCAGCCGTTTGAGCTGCGGCGGCATGACGCCGTCCGGCAAGAGGACACGTCTTCTGCGCACGAAGACTCCGAGCTCGAGCCTTCCTCGCTATTGCACGACGACCTGACCTTCGTGCGGCAGGCGCGGCGCCAGGACTTCTGGCGCCGACCGGCCGTTCGCGCGCTGATGGCAGTCGCCGCCGTAGTGCTGGCGGTCCTGCTGTTGCTCCAGGTGACGGTGCAGGACCGGGACCGGCTGGCGGCATCCGAGCCGGCGCTGCGTCCATGGCTGGCCGTGTTTTGCCGCGCCCTCCGGTGCACCATCGCCGCGCCGCGCAGGATCGAGTCCATCACCATCGAGAGCTCCTCGTTCAACCAACTGCGCGCCGACGCCTACCGCCTGCAAGTGACCCTGAAGAACCAGGGCGTCATCGCGGTGGCGCTGCCGGCGCTGGAGCTCACCCTCACTGATGGACAGGAGCGTGCGGTGGTTCGCCGCGTCCTGACGCCCGCTGAATTGGGCAGTAACACCGGCCTCATCGGGCCCGCGTCCGAGTGGTCCATTTCGCTCGCGCTGGGCGTCACCGACGCCGCGGTGGGTGGCAAGATCGCAGGCTATCGCCTGCTTGCCTTTTATCCATGAACCTGACGGCATTCCTATGGCAGCAGTAATTTGCGGTTCCCTGGCTTTCGACACCATCATGAGCTTCGAGGGGCGCTTCGCCGAGCAGATCATGCCCGACCAGCTGCACATCCTCAACGTGTCGTTCCTGGTGCCGGCCCTGCGGCGCGACTTCGGCGGCTGCGCCGGCAACATCGCCTACAGCCTCAAGCTGCTGGGCGGCCATCCGTTGCCGATGGCCACCATCGGCAACGACGGCTACGGCTATGTGACCCGGCTGCATGCGCTGGGCATCAGCACCGAGTTCGTGCGCGAAGTGGACGAGACCTACACCGCGCAGGCCATGATCATGACCGACCGGGACAACAACCAGATCACGGCCTTCCACCCCGGCGCCATGATGCACGCCCACGTCACGCGTATCCAGCCGCGGCCCGACATCAAGCTGGGCATCATTTCACCGGACGGCCGCGAAGCGATGCTGGAACATTCGGTCCAGTTCAAGAATGAGGGCATCCCGTTCGTCTTCGACCCCGGCCAGGGGCTGCCCATGTTCGACGGGTCCGAGCTGGCCTCTTTCATCGACCGCTCCACCTGGGTCACCGTGAACGACTATGAAGGCAAGATGCTCAGCGAGCGCACCGGCTGGAGCAGTGCCGAGATCTCGCGGCGCGTCCAGGGGCTGGTGGTGACTCTGGGCGGCGAGGGCTGCGAAGTCTGGATCGGCGGCGAAAAGACGCTGGTCCCCCCGGTGAAGGCCGGGCATATTGTCGACCCTACCGGCTGCGGCGACGCCTGGCGCGGTGCGCTGCTGTATGGGCTGGAGCAGGGCTGGCCGCTGGCTCGTTGCGCGCAGCTGGGCAACCAGGTCGGCGCGATCAAGATTGCCAGCCGCGGCCCGCAGAACTACGCGCTGGACTCGCTGCGGGCGTGACAACCGGCGCGGCGGGGCGCTGGCGCCGCCGTGCTAGCCGCGGGCGATGGTGACGCCGCCGTCGACGACGATGGTCTGACCCACCACGTAGTCGCCGGCCCGCGAAGCCAGGTAGATCGCCACCCCGGCCATGTCGTCGTCGGTGCCGATGCGCCCGGCAGGGATGTGTCGCGACACCTCCCCGGCGTGGTCGCGCGCCAGCTTGTTCATGTCCGACGCGAAGGCGCCGGGCGCAATGCCGCTGACCACGATGTTGTCCTGCACCAGCCGCAGCGACATGCGCCGGGTCAGGTGGATCAGCCCGGCCTTGCTGGCGGCGTAGGAATAGGTTTCCTGCGGGTTGACCGAGACGCCGTCGATCGAGGCGATGTTGATCACCTTGGCCGGCCTGGACTGGGCCGCCGCGCGCAGCCGCTCGTGCAGCGCCTGGGTCAGGAAAAAAGGCGACTTCAAGTTGAGGTCCACCACCTTGTCCCAGCCATTCTCGGGGAAGGTGTCGAACGACTCGCCCCAGGCCGCGCCGGCGTTGTTCACCAGGATGTCGAGAACCGGTTCGCGGTTGCAATAAGCGTCGGCCAGGCCCCGCGCGCCTCCAACCGTGGACACATCCGCCGGCAGCGAGAAGCACGGGCCCAGCGCGGACAATTGCCGCGCCGTCTCGTCGCAGGCCGGCGCCTTGCGCGAGGAGATATAGACCGTGGCGCCGCGGGCCAGGAAGCCGGCGGCGATCATGCGGCCGATGCCGCGCGAGCCGCCGGTTATCAGGGCCTTGCGGCCCGCGAGGGAAAAGAGGTCGTCCATGGCAGCTCCCTGTGAGGCGGGTGGCAGCTTCGGGTGGCGCGACCTTCAGGTCGCGGCGCGCGCCCGCCGCCGCTCCATGAAGGCGTCCAGTTCGCCGACGACGCCCTTGCGGAAGGCCAGCACGCACACCACGAAGATGGCGCCGATGATCACGGTGACCCAGGCGCCGACCTTGTCGGCCAGCGTATCCTGCAGCGCGATCACGACCCCCGCGCCGAAAACCGGACCGAAGAAAGTGCCCACTCCGCCGAGCAGGCTCATCAGGATCACCTCCCCGGACATGGACCAGTGCACATCGGTCAACGTGGCAAAACCCATGACCAGCGTCTTGAGGGCGCCGGCCAGGCCTGACAAGCCGGCCGACAGGACAAATGCCAGCAACTTGTAGCGCTCCACCTCGTAGCCCAGCGAAACGGCGCGGGGCTCGTTCTCGCGGATCATCTTGAGCACCTGTCCGAACGGCGATGTCACGATGCGACCGATGGCCAGGAAAGAGGCGACGAAAATCGCGACCACCAGGTAATACATTGTCGTGTCCGACTCGAGCACCAGCATGCCGAACAGCCGGCCGCGCGGCACGCCCTGCAACCCGTCCTCGCCGCCGGTGAACGGCGCCTGCAGGCAGATGAAATAGACCATCTGGGCCAGCGCCAGCGTGATCATCGCGAAATAAATGCCCTGGCGCCGGATGGCAATGAGGCCGAACAGCAAGCCGAGGAATGCCGCGGCGGCCACGGCGGCCAACATGGCCAGTTCGGGCGGCCAGCCTTGCGCCTTGATGAACCAGCCGGCGACATAGGCGCCGCTGCCGAAGAACGCGGCATGGCCGAACGACAGCAGCCCGGTGAAGCCCAGCAGCAGGTTGAACGCGCAGGCAAACAACGCGAAGCACAGCAGCTTCATCACGAAGACCGGGTAGAGGCCGATCAGCGGCGCCACCAGCAGCAGCGCCAGCACGGCCAGGTAGGTGATGCGAACGAGTTTGACGGAAGAATTCACGCTCAGGCCTCTTTGCCGAACAGTCCGGCTGGGCGCAGCACCAGCACGATCACCATGACGACGAATACCACCACGTTCGAGGCCTCGGGATAGAACACCCGGGTGAAACCTTCGACGACGCCCAGCCCGAGGCCGGTGATCACCGACCCCAGGATGGAACCCATGCCGCCAATCACCACCACTGCGAACACCACGATGATCAGGTTGGAGCCCATCAGCGGCGTCACCTGGATCACCGGCGCCGCCAACACGCCGGCCAGCGCTGCCAGCGCGGCGCCGCCGCCATAGGTGAGCATCACCATCATCGGCACGTTGACGCCGAAAGCCTGGACCAGCTTGGCGTTCTCGGTACCGGCGCGCAGGTAGGCGCCCAGCCGGGTGCGCTCGATCAGGAACCAGGTGCCCAGGCACACCGACAGCGAA
>JAAOZX010000379.1 GCA_012274225.1 Comamonadaceae bacterium
CTCGAAAAGGTCGGTGATCTGGTTGTGCACGGTTGCGCCCAGGATGGTGCCGATGCGCAGCACCACCTGTTCCAGTGCCGGGTGTCGCCCCCGGTAGTCCGCCAGCATTTCTTCCACCAGTCGCTTGTGATGCGAATAGGCGAACACCTCGTTGCCACGCACCGGCATCTCCTCGGTGAGCCATGCCGGGTTGTCGGCGTGATAGCCATAGGCCGCACCGCTGGACGACACGACGATTCGTCGCACACCGGTTCGCACGCACGCTTCCAGCACATTGCGCGTTCCGTTGACGTCCACGTCGTATTCGAACGCGCGCCGGCTGCCGCGCCCGGGCGTCACGATCGAAGCCAGGTGCACCACGGTGTCGATGCGATGGCTTGCCAGGATGTCGGCGATGTCGGCGGACCGGACGTCGGCCACGGCGTATTCGACGCCGGGCCGACGCGCAGCCGGCGCGCGGATGTCGTGTGCGACGACGCACTCCGCGCGGTCGGCGCCGTCCGGCGGGGCCAGGGCGGCAACGACCTGGCTGCCGAGGTAGCCGCCGGCGCCGGTCACCAGGACGCGCGGCTGCGTCATGGCGCCGGCTCGCTGCGCGCGGACTTGATCGCGACCGGACTGCCGCCGGGATCGCGGCCCTTCCAGAAGGTGGCCAGCGTCATGCCGGCGACGATGTGCCAGATGCCCCACCAAGCCGTCACGATCGCCATGCCGCCCAGGCCATTGAAGAAATTGAAGATGAGGATCAGCCCCAGTCCGGAGTTCTGGATCCCCATCTCGAAGGTGATGGCGCGCCGGTCGCGCTCGGGCAGTCCCAGCGCAGCCGACAGGCTGTAGCCGGTCGCCAGCGCCAGCAGGTTGTGAATGAACACTACCAATACCACAAGCTTCACGTAAACCAGGAAATAGCCGAAGTTGGCCGCCAATGCGCCCACGATGAAAGCGACCAGCACCACCAGCGAAAGCCATTTCATGGGCTTGCGCACCCGCCGCGCGAAGGCCGGGAAGCGCCGAGCAACCCACATGCCCAGTACCAGCGGCACGCCCAGCAGCAGCACGATGACCTGCAGCATCTCCCAGGGACTCATCGCGATCTGCTTCATCAGCGCCCGGGTGATCGGGTGCAGGTTGCCCCAGAACGCGAAGTTCAGCGGCGTCATCACCAACGCCACCGCGGTGGATAGCGCACTCACGCTCACCGACAGCGCAGTGTTGCCACGGGCGTAGTGCACCAGGAAGTTGGAGATATTGCCGGCCGGGCAAGACGACACCAGGATCATCCCCAGCGCGATGCTCGGCAACGGGTGCAGCAGCCAGACCAGTACATAGGTCATCGCCGGGAACAGGATGTGGTGCCCGATCAGTCCGAGCGCCAACGCCTTGGGCATGCGCAGCGCCAGCTTGAAGTCCTCGACCTTCAGCTCCAGCGCCACGCCGAACATCACCAACCCCAGCACCGCATTAAGGACCGTCAGGGTCTGCGGGTCGAAGCTCAGGTGCACCTGGTCGATCGGCGCCATCGAATGTCTCCTCGTATGGAGGCCCTGGTCCACGCCTGCGGTGGCGTGCCGGGCCCCCGGTTTGAGGTCGACTTTAGGGCAAAGCCAGGGTGCCGGCCTGCACCCTGCGCGACACCGCCGGGGTCAGGCTGGAAGCTGGCGTGCGGCCTCGATGCAATCGCGCAGAACCTTGGCGTCACCGATCTGGTTAGCCAGCAACAGGATCAGCCGCGCATTGAGAAGCTCCGACTGCTCGCGCGACAGGCCTTCGTGCGCGTCCAGCAATTCTTCGTAAAAACTGTCGGCGTCCTGCAAATGGAGGTTGGTCTTCATGCCTGCTTTCCCGGTTGGTCCTGGACGCCGAGCGCCTTGGCCACCGCACGGACCAGCGTCGAGTCGATGCTTTCTCCCGTGGCGGCCACGTAGCTGTCGGGCCGCACCAGCGCCCAGGCATGGCCGAACACGTGGCAGGCGCCCTGGAGGTGGCCGAGCGGGTCCACCACATACTCGCGCGCGGCCGGTGGGTCGTCGTTGCCGAGCACCTGCACCGATCGCACCGGCATGGTCTCGTTCAGCTCGCGCAGCCGCTCGAGCGCCTGCGGGCCGGTCGGGCCGAAGAACAACAGCAGGAGCCTGCCGTCGGCCCACTGCAGCAGATCGTTCACGCTGCCCTTGCCGCCGTCGGCCCAGCGGAAGCTCACGTTCTGCACCGGCTGGCCGCCGGTCACATCGCAAACGCTGGAGCGCGTGTAGGGGTTGGCGATGGCCATGCGCCCGGTGTTGACCAGTTGTCGCGCGAAGACATATTGCCGGGCCAGCGCTATCGTGGCATCGCGAAAAAGTTTTTCCATGCCGGCGGCCGGCCGCAGGAAGCGCGCCGTGCGGTTGCTGACCTTGACGTTCTGCTGCGCGGCGTCGTGTCGCTCGTCGTGGTAGCTGTCCAGCAGTGCCGGCGCGGCCATGCCCTTCATCACCGCGGCCAGCTTCCACGCGAGATTGTCCGCGTCCGAGACACCGGTGTTGCCGCCGCGCGCGCCGAAGGGGCTCACCACCTTGGCCGCGTCGCCCATGAAGAAGACGCGCCCGTGGCGCATGCGATCGATACACTCGCTGCGGTAAGCGTAGGGCCCGACCCAGACGATCTCCAGCTCGCAGTCGGCGCCGAATTGCCGCGCCAGCCGCTCGCGTACCACGTCTTCCCGGCTGACCGCTTCGGGGTCGGCGTTGGGTGCCATCTGGTAGTCGATGCGCCAGACGTTGTCGCCCATCAGGTGCTGCCAGACGGCGCGGCCCTCGTTGAACGGCGCCTCGATCCAGGTGTGGCGCTCCACCGGCGGATGCTTGCTGAAACGCACGTCGGCAATGCACCAGCGGTCGTCGCCCTTCCTGGCGGTGACCGAGGCGCCGACCCACGCACGGAACGGGCTGTGGGCGCCGCTGGCGTCGATCACGTGATCGGCGCGCATGCGGTATTCACCCGCGGGTGTCGATATCGTGAGGGTGGCGCATTCGTTGTTCTGCTCGAACGCCGTCACCCGGTTGCGCCAGCGCAGGTCGACGTGCCCGAGCTCGCGGATGCGCTCGACCAGGAAGCCCTCGATGTAAAACTGCTGGATGTTGATGAACGGCGGCTGGCTGGAGAGCTGGTAGCCGCTTTGCTGGCGCAGGTCGAACGAGTAGACCTCGTCCTGGCCGGCGAAGGTGCGGCCCACGCTCCACTGGATGCCCTTGCCCGCGATGCGGTCGTAGACGCCCAGGCGTTCGAAGATCTCCAGCGACTTCTGGGTGTAGCAGATGCCGCGCGACGAGGCACCCTTGGCGCCCACGGTGTTGTCCTCGTCCAGCAGCACGGCCGGCACGCCGTAGCGCGCCAGCGAGCAGGCCAGTGTCAGGCCGGCAAGCCCGGCGCCGACGATGACGATGGGGTGATGGTTGACCTCGCCGGTGGCGATTTCACGCGGCACGACGAACGGATATTCGGGCAGCGGGTAGCCGCTGCCCTGGGTGAACTCGTAGCCGCTGGGAAAGGGTGTGTCCGCGTACGCTGGCGCCATGCTCGCTCCTGAAGTGGGCCGCCCGCCCCGGTTCGTGGCAACCGGGCGCTGGCGCACCGCGTCCGATGGGGACGGTTCGCTATTTTCGCGCGCCCACTTCGGGCCGGTCGTTTTGCTGCGGCTTGAGCGGCTGCCCGGCCTTGCCGGCGGCCCGGTCCCGGCGCCATTGCTCCTTGCGCGCGTTCCAATCGGCCAGTCGAGCGTGGGCCGTCTTGCTTTCCTGCAGCATCTGGAATTCGTCGGCGAGCTGGGCCGTCAGTTCCAGCCGGATTCCATTGGGGTCGAAGAAATAGATGCTGTGGAAGATGTGATGGTCGGTCACGCCCAGCACCTCGATGCCATGCGCCTCCAGCCGGGCTTTCATGTCCCGCAACGCCTGCTGGGAGTCGACCCGAAACGAGATGTGGTTGACCCAGGGCGGCGTGTTGGGCGAGGGCTGCGCCGCCTGGTCGTCGCCCAGGTCGAAGAAGGCTATGAACGAGCCGTCCTGCAGGCGGAAGAAGAAGTGGGTGTAGGGGCAGTACTCGCCGGTGCTCGGCACGTGGTCGCTCTGGATGATGTGATACAGCGGCAGGCCCAGGATGTCTTCGTAGAAATGCCGCGTTTCCTCAGCGTCCCTGGCCCGGTAGGCGTAATGGTGCAACTGGTGAATGGGCGGCGGTGCAGGCATCCCGGCATGGTTCAGAACGGCGGCCATGGGCTCTCCTTGCGATTTACCAATGCGTAACGCATTTACTATACCGTAATGGTGTTCGATACAGGCGTGGCGCGGCGTTGTCATTATTTAAGGCTATCTAATATATACATCAATAGTCAAAAGCTATTTTACGCATTGAGGCAGCCAATTAGACGGCGGCTTCGCGAGCGACTAATCTTTGCGGGGCCTTGACGTCGTTCAAGGCGTTGCTCTCGTTCACATACCTCTAGGAGAATTTCCATGGCAGCACTCAAAGGCTCCAAAACGGAAGAAAACCTGAAAGCCGCGTTTGCCGGTGAATCCCAGGCGAACCGCCGTTACCTGTACTTCGCGGCCAAAGCCGACGTGGAAGGACAGAACGACGTGGCAGCGTTGTTCCGCTCCACCGCCGAAGGTGAGACCGGCCACGCCCATGGGCACCTGGAATGGCTCGAGCAGTGCGGGGATCCGGCCACCGGCTTGCCGATCGGCCCGACCCGCGACAACCTCAAGGCGGCGGTGGCCGGTGAGACCCATGAGTACACCGACATGTACCCCGGCATGGCCAAGACGGCACGCCAGGAAGGCCACGACGAAGTGGCCGACTGGTTCGAGACGCTGGCCAAGGCAGAGCGCTCGCACGCCAACCGCTATCAGAAGGCCTTGAACGACCTCGTGGACTGACAAGCACCCCATTCTCTCGTGGGAGACAGTTGTCTCCCAGGGAGAGGATTGGGGTGAGGGTTCCCGCGCCGCACTCCCTCACCCCAGCCCTCACCCCGGCCCCCTTCCCAGGGACCCAAGGCCAACAAGAAAGAACCCACATGGCAGCGCGCGAAGGCAGTCTCGAAGCCCCGACCCGGCATCCGATCGACTGGAAGAATCCGGATTACTACAGCGAGGAAAAGGCGTTCGCCGAGCTGGAGCGCATCTTCGACATCTGCCACGGCTGCCGCCGCTGCGTCGCCCTTTGCGGCGCCTTCCCCACGCTGTTCGACCTGGTCGACGAGAACAGCACGCAGGAAGTCCACGGCGTGGACAAGAAGGATTACTGGAAGGTGGTCGACCAGTGCTACCTGTGCGACCTGTGCTACATGACCAAGTGTCCGTACGTGCCCCCGCATGAATGGAACGTGGACTTTCCGCACACCATGCTGCGTGCCAAGGCCATCAAATTCAAGAGCGGCGGCGTTGGCTTCGGCGAGAAGTTCCTCGCGTCCACCGATGTGCACGGCCAGTTTGCCGGCATTCCGATCGTGGTGCAGGTGGCCAATGCGGTGAACCAGACCAAGCCGGCGCGCGCTGCCATGGAACACGTGCTTCATGTGGACCGCAACGCCTGGATGCCGTCGCTGGCCACGCGCCGGTTCCGCTCGGGCGCGGCGAAGTCCCCGGATTTCGTGGTGAAGGACGGCGTGAAGACGCCGGGCAAGGTCGCAATCTTTTCGACCTGCTACATCAACTACAACGAGCCCGGCATTGGCCACGACCTGCTCAAGGTGCTGGAGCACAACGAAGTGCCGTATGAGCTGGTGGAAAAGGAAAAGTGCTGCGGCATGCCCAAGCTGGAGCTGGGCGACCTCGACTCCGTGGGCAGGAGCAAGGAAGCCAACATCCCCGTGCTGGTGAAGTACGCCCGCGACGGTTACGCCATTCTCACGGCGGTGCCAAGCTGCACCCTGATGTTCAAGCAGGAAATCCCGCTGATGTATCCCGACGACGCGGAGGTGCAGGCCGTCAAGGAAGCCATGTGGGATCCGTTCGAATACCTGGCCGCCCGCAAGCGCGACGGCTTGCTCAAGACCGACTTCAGTCAGCCGCTGGGCAAGGTCAGCTACCACGTCCCCTGCCACAGCCGGGTGCAGAACATCGGACGCAGGACCGAGGAACTTCTCAAGCTGGTGCCCGGCACCTTTGTCCAGACCAACGAGCGCTGCTCCGGCCATGCCGGCACCTTCGGCGTGAAGAAGCCTTTCCACGACATGGCGATGAAGATCGGCAAGCCGCTGTTCAAGAAGATGGCCGAGCATCCGCAGGGCGGACAACCCGACTACATCAGCTCCGACTGCCCGCTGGGCGGCCACCACATCAACCAGGGGTTCGACGTCAACTCGCTCGGCACTCCGCAACTGGCGCATCCAATCACGCTCTTGCGGATGGCCTACGGATTGAGCTGACCCCCTTCTCGCAATGGTTCACGACATGCAACTCACCGGAAAGATCACCCGCGACAGCCTCATGACCCTGGAGGCTTACAGCAAGTGGCGCAAGGCGCACAAGGCCGAGATCATCGCGCACCGCAGACTGCGCAGCGTCGCACTGGGCGATCACATCACGCTGCAATTCGAGAGCGAAACGACGATCCGCTACCAGGTCCAGGAGATGCTGCGCATCGAGAAGCTCTTCGAGGAAGAAGGCATCGAGCAGGAAATCGCGGCTTATGCGCCGCTGATGCCCGATGGCAGCAACTGGAAGGCCACGATGATGATCGAGTACCCCGACGTCAACGAGCGCCAGCGCGAGCTGGCCCGGCTGATCGGGGTGGAGGATCGCATGTTCGTCGAGGTCGAAGGCCAGCCGCGGGTCTATGCCATCGCCGACGAGGACCTGGACCGCGAGAACGACGAAAAGACCTCGGCGGTGCATTTCGTGCGCTTCGAGTTCACGCCGGCGATGGTCGCGGCGATCAAGGCCGGCGCCGGCGTCAAGCTCGGTTGCGATCATCGCAACTACCCGGCCCACGTCGCCATCCCGGCGGAAACGCTGGCGTCCCTGGCCGGCGACCTGAAGTGAAGTCGCTTTAGACCGGTGGAAACAGGTCGACCCGGTCGGTGATGAGGCCGTCGGTGCCCAGGTCGATCAGGCGCTGGGCGGCCCACTCGTCATTGACGGTGTAACTGAGGCAGCGCAATCCAGCACGCTGGGCCAGGGCGACCGTGTCGCAGTCCCAGAGGTTCTGGTTGCAGACTATGGCGGCGCAATCGAGCTGGCGCGCGATGTCCATCCAGTCCGTTGACAGCGTGTCCAGCAACAGCCCGCGCGGAAGGTGCGGTGCCGTGGTTCGCGCGCCCTGCAATGACTCGGGGCGGAACGAAGTCAGCAGCGGCGGCACCGCCCTGTCCCGCCACAGCCGCGCCGCTTCGCGCGCGACCACTTCGCCGGTTTGCTGTTCGACCCCGGGCGTGGGCTTGATCTCGATGTTGAGGAAATAGCCATTGCGCAGGCAAAACCGGGCCACGCTGTCCAGGGTGGGCAGGGGCTCGCCGGCCCAGGCCCGAGAATGCCAGCTGCCCGCGTCCAACCGCGACAGCAGGCTCCAGGGATGCTCGCCGGCCACGGCGCCGGCGCCGGCGCCGGCGCCGAGCAATTCTGTGCCGTTGGTGGTTCGATCCAGCGTGCTGTCGTGCATCAAGAAGGGCACGCCGTCGGCCGACAGCTTCGCGTCGCACTCGAACATGCGGTAGCCGTAGGCGGCGCCGAGGCGAAACGCGGCCAGCGTGTTCTCTGGCGCGAGCTTGCCGGCGCCGCGGTGCGCGATCCAGCGCGGGTAGGGCCAGGCCTTCACGATGCCAGCCGCTTCCCGCTGGCCGAGTCGAACCAATGCACCCGGTCCTCGCGCGGTCGCACGTGGACCATCGAGTCCGGCACGGCCACGGCGTGCTGCCCTTCTTCGTTGCGCACGATCACCTGCTCATCTCCCAGACGGCCGTAGAGCAGGCGCTCCGCGCCGAGCAATTCGGTCGTTTCCACCCTCAGTGGCCAGCCGCTGTCAGCCATGTCCAGGTGCTCGGGCCGCACACCCATGAGCGTGCCGGCGCGCGCGCCCGGCGCGTTCTTGAGCAGGTTCATCGGCGGCGAGCCTATGAAGCTGGCCACGAAAGTGGAGGCGGGCCGGTGGTAGACCTCTTCGGGCGTGCCGAACTGTTCCATCACGCCCGCGTTCATGACGAGCATCCGCTGGGCCAGCGTCATCGCCTCGACCTGATCGTGCGTGACGAACAGCGAGGTGATGCCCAGCTCGCGGTGCAGTTTCTGGATCTCGATGCGGGTCTGGGCGCGCAGCTTGGCGTCGAGGTTCGACAGCGGCTCGTCGAACAGGAATACCTGCGGCGCGCGGACGATCGCCCGGCCCATCGCCACGCGTTGCCGTTGCCCGCCCGAAAGCTCGCGCGGCCTGCGTTCGAGCAGCTGCGACAGCTCCAGAATGCCCGCGGCCTTGTTGACGCGTTCGCGAATCTCGGCTGCGGGCATCTTGCGGATCTTCAGCCCGTAGGCCATGTTCTGGAACACCGACATGTGCGGGTAGAGGGCGTAGTTCTGGAACACCATCGCGATGTCGCGCTCGGCCGGTTCGAGGTTGTTCACGACACGGCCGCCGATCTCGATCTCGCCGCCGGAGATTTCCTCGAGCCCGGCCACCATGCGCAACAGAGTCGACTTGCCGCAGCCCGAGGGCCCGACGATGACCACGAACTCGCCGTCGGCTACCTCGGCGCTCACACCATGGATGACCTCGAGCTGCTGCTTTCCTTTGCCGTAGCGCTTGATGACGTTTCTGATGGAGATGGATGCCATGTTCGTTCTAATCAGTTGGGGACAGAGCTGAAGATCTGTCCCCAAAGTCTTTCCCAGTCAGTTGGGGACAGAGCTGAAGATCTGTCCCCAAAGTCATTACTTCTCCGTGTCCACCAGGCCCTTGACGAACCATTTCTGCATCAACATCACGACCAACGCGGGCGGGATCATAGCCAGCACCGCGGTCGCCATGACGATGTTCCACTCCACCTGCGCGTCGCCGCCCGAAGAGATCATCTGCCGGATGCCCATCACCACCGGGTACATGCGCTCCTCGGTGGTCACCAACAGCGGCCAGAGGTACTGGTTCCAGCCGTAGATGAACTGGATGACGAACAGGGCGGCGGTGCTGGTCGCCGACAGGGGCAGCAGCACGTCGACGAAGAAGCGCATCGGCCCGGCGCCGTCCATGCGCGCGGCCTCGGCAAGTTCATCCGGCACCGTGAGGAAGAACTGACGGTAAAGGAACGTCGCGGTGGCCGAGGCGATGAGCGGAATGGTGAGCCCGGCATAACTGTTCAGCATCCCGAAGTCGGACACGACCTTGTACGTGGGCAGGATGCGCACCTCCACCGGCAGCATTAGCGTGATGAAGATGCCCCAGAAGAAGGCCATGCGGAACGGGAAGCGGAAATAGACGATCGCGAAGGCGGACAGCAGCGAAATGGCAATCTTGCCGACGGCAATCGACAGGGCCATGATCAGGCTCACGGTCATCATGCGACCCACCGGTGCGTGTGAGGCGCCGCCGGTGCCCTCACCGAGTAACGCGGCCCGGTAATTGTCCAGGGTGCTGCTGCCCGGAAGCAGAGGCATCGGCACCTGCACCACTTCCTGCGTGGTGTGTGTCGATGCCACGAAGGTCAGGTAAACGGGGAAGGCGACGATAAGCACGCCCACGATCATGATCAGGTGCGACAACGCTGTGAGGAACCGGTTGCGTTCCACCATCAGTAATTCACCTTCTTCTCGACGAACCGGAACTGGATCACGGTGAGCACAATGACGATCGCCATCAAGATGGACGACTGCGCGGCGGAGCCGCCAAGGTCGAGTGCCTTGAAACCATCGAAGTAAACCTTGTAGACCAGAATGGTGGTGTCCTTGCCCGGCCCGCCGTGGGTTGCGGCGTCCACGATGCCGAAGGTCTCGAAGAACGCATAGACCACGTTGATCACCAGCAGGAAGAACGTCGTCGGGGACAGCAGCGGAAACTGGATGGTCCAGAAACGCTGCCACGCGCTGGCGCCATCGATCGCTGCGGCCTCGATCAGCGAGCGCGGGATGCTCTGCAACCCGGCCACGAAGAACAGGAAGTTGTAGGAAAGCTGCTTCCACACGGCGGCCATCACGATGAGCGCCATTGCGTCGTTGCCGTTCAGGAGCGGATCCCACGCGAACCCGGCGCTGCGCAGCCAGTAAGCGATGACGCCGATATTGGGCGAGAACAGGAAAAGCCACACCACGCCGGCCACGGCGGGCGCGACGGCATACGGCCAGATCAGGAGCGTGCGGTAGAAGAGCGCGCCGCGCACCACCCGGTCGGCAAAATAGGCCAGAAAGAGCGACAGCGAGATGCCGAAGAAGGCGACCAGCAGGGAGAACACCGCCGTGGTTTTGAACGACTCGAGGTAGGTTGCATCGTTGAACAGGTCGCGGAAGTTTTCCAGCCCGGCCCATTGCACCGAGGTGCCGAAGGCGTCCTGTTGCTGGAACGACTGAATCAGTGTCTGCGCCGCCGGCCAGAAAAAGAATGCCGTGATGACCGCCACCTGGGGCGCCAATAGCACCCAGGGAAGCCACGACGACTTGAAGGTAACCCTCTTCTCCATACGGCCTATTCTCGCTCACCCAAAGCGATCCTCCCCCGCTTGGCGGAGGAGGGCAGGGGAGGGGGTGCCGTCAATGCGGCCACCGGCCAACAAGAAGTCCGTCAGGAATTCTTGTTGGCTTTCTCGAAGCGCTCCAGCAGTTCGTTGCCGCGCTTCACGATGGAATCGAGCGCCTCCTTGGCCGTCTTCTTGCCGGCCCAGACCTGCTCGAGCTCCTCGTCCTCAATGGTGCGGATCTGGAGGTAGTTGCCCAGGCGAATGCCGCGAGACTTGTCGGTCGTCTTGCGGATCATCTGGTTCACCGCCGTGTCGGTGCCCGGGTTCTGCTTGTAGAACCCCGAGTCCTCGGTCACCTTGTAGGCCGCCAGCGTGATCGGCAGGTAGCCGGTGCGCTTGTGCGTTGCCGACTGCACCTCCGGACGGGAGAGGTAATCGAAGAACGCGGCGACACCCTTGTACTCCTCAGGCTTCTTGCCGGCCATGACCCACAGGCTCGCGCCGCCGATCACGGTGTTCTGCGGCGCGCCGGGAACGTCCGGGTAGTACGGGAGCGTGGCCACCGCGAACTTGAATTTGGCGTTCTTGGCCACGTTGCCGTAGAAGCCCGATGACGTGGTGATCATGGCGCATTCACCCGAGACGAAGCTGCCCTCCGGTGCGTTGTCGCGGCCCTTGTAGATGAACAGTCCCTGCTTGGCCATGTTCGCCAGGTTCTCGATGTGACGCACATGCAGCGGTGAATTGGCCACCAAGCGGGCATCGGCGCCATCCAAGCCGTTGCGCTTGGTCGCCAACAGCGTGTTGTGCCAGGTGGAGAAGCTCTCCAGCTGGGTCCATCCCTGCCATGCGATCGTCAGCGGGCACCTGTGGCCGCTGGCCTTCAGCTTGGCGGCTGCCAGCGCCACTTCCGGCCACGTCGTCGGTGGCTTGGACGCGTCGAGACCGGCCTTCTCGAACGCATCCTTGTTGATGTAGAAGACCGTCGTCGAGCTGTTGAACGGGAAACTCAGCATCTGGCCGTTCGGGGCCGTATAGTAGCTCGCCACCGCCGGAACGTAGGCTTTCGGGTCGAACTTCTTGCCCGCGTCGGCCATGACCTTGTAGACCGGCACGATGGCGCCTTTGCTGGCCATCATCGTGGCCGTGCCCACTTCGAACACCTGCAGGATGTTCGGGGCGTTGCCGGCTCGGAACGCAGCCACGCCGGCCGTGAGCGACTCGGCATAGGAGCCCTTGTACACGGGGATGACCTTGTACTCTTTCTGGCTGGCGTTGAAGTCCTTGGCGAGGTCGTTGACGACTTCGTTGTTCACAGCCGTCATCGAATGCCACCACTGGATCTCGGTCTGGGCCTGGGTGACCGCGGGAAGCGCGAGGAAGGCCGCGAGCGCCGCGGCAGAGAGTTTCAGTTTCATGGGTTGGGTTCTCCTGGATGACTGCTGGAGTTTACGAACAATTTGTGACGCGAATTGGACAGGGCGGGGCGCCGGCTCGCAAGCGGGCTTTCCATGACTTGCGCTCAAGGCGCCTGGCGCGGCCTGCGCCCCCTTCGTGGGTGCAGGACATTGGCCTTGAGGGGCCTGCACGGCAATGCTGCACTGCGGTACCATCTCCGATCAGCCGGAAAGCAGATCGTTTGGCTGACATTCCACACGATGAACGCACCCACGACGCTCACCCGATTCGAGGCTCCGGCAAAGGAAGACGCGCCCCGGCTGCGCGAGATTCCCTACAACTACACCTCGTTCTCCGACCGCGAGATCGTCATCCGGCTGCTCGGAGCCAACGCCTGGGAGGTGCTGAACCAGTTGCGCGAGGAACGCCGCACCGGCCGCTCGGCGCGGATGCTGTACGAGGTGCTGGGCGACATCTGGGTGGTGCAGCGCAATCCCTATCTGCAGGACGACCTGCTGGACAACCCCAAACGCCGCCGCATGCTGGTGGATGCCCTGCATCACCGGTTGTCCGAAGTCGAAAAGCGCCGCACCCTGGACGGCGACCCCGAACGCGACACGCTGGTGGTCGGGCTGTTGCAGGCAGCCGGGCGTGCGGTCAATGCTTTCGATGCGAGCTTCCGCGAGATGGCGGAGCTGCGGCGCCGGACCCAGCGCGGCCTGCGGCGCTTCACCGCCAAGGACAACATCAAGTTCGACGGCCTGTCGCGTGTTTCGCATGTGACGGACGCCACCGACTGGCGCGTCGAGTATCCGTTCGTGGTTCTGACGCCGGACACCGAGGCCGAGATGGCCGGCCTGGTCAAGGGCTGCATCGAGCTGGGCCTCACAATCATTCCGCGCGGCGGCGGCACCGGGTATACGGGCGGCGCGGTGCCGCTGACCTGGAAGAGCGCGGTGATCAACACCGAGAAGCTCGAGGCGATGACCGAGGTGGAGAGGGTCGCCGTGCCCGGCCACGACCAGCCGCTGCCCACGGTGTGGACCGAAGCCGGCGTGGTGACGCAGCGGGTGGCGGACGCGGCCGAACGCGCCGGCTACGTGTTCGCGGTCGACCCGACCTCGGCCGAGGCTTCCTGCATCGGCGGCAACATCGCCATGAACGCGGGCGGCAAGAAAGCCGTGTTGTGGGGCACCGCGCTGGACAACCTGGTGTCGTGGCGCATGGTCACGCCGCAAGCCCAGTGGCTGGAGATCACGCGCCTGGACCATAACCTGGGCAAGATCCACGACGCCGAAATGGCGCGGTTCGAACTGCGCTATCTCCAGGCCGACGGCAAGACGCTGGTGCGCACCGAGCAACTGGCGATTCCGGGCCACACCTTCCGCAAGGAGGGGCTGGGCAAGGACGTCACCGACAAGTTCCTCTCCGGCCTGCCCGGCATCCAGAAGGAAGGTTGCGACGGCTTGATCACCAGCGCGCGCTGGATCGTGCATCGCATGCCACAGCACACCCGCACGGTGTGCCTGGAGTTCTTCGGCAATGCCCGCGACGCGGTGCCCAGCATCGTCGAGATCAAGGACTTCATGTTCGCCGAACAGAAGCGCAGCGGCGTGCTGCTGGCCGGCCTGGAGCACCTGGACGACCGCTACCTGAAGGCGGTCGGCTACACAACCAAGTCCAAGCGCGCCACGGGCGCCAATGGCGGCCCTTCCTCGGGCTTGCCCAAGATGGTCTTGGTCGGCGACATCGCCGGCGACAACGCCGACGACGTCGCGCGGGCCGCCTCCGAAGTGGTGCGCATCGCCAACTCGCGCAGCGGCGAGGGCTTCGTCGCCATCAGTCCCGAAGCGCGCAAGAAATTCTGGCTGGACCGCAAGCGCACCGCCGCCATCAGCCGCCACACCAACGCCTTCAAGATCAACGAGGATGTGGTGATTCCGCTGCCCCGTATGGCCGAATACACCGACGGCATCGAGCGCATCAACATCGAACTGTCGCTGGCCAACAAGATCCGCCTGGCCGACGAATTGGAGGCGTTTTTCGAGCGCGGCAACCTGCCGCTGGGGCGGCACGACGACGCCAGCGAGATCCCCTCGGCCGAACTGCTGGAGGATCGGGTCGCGCAGGCGCTGGCCCTGGTGCGCGAAGTGCGGGCGCTCTGGCGCGACTGGCTGGCCAATGTCGGGCCGCTGTTTGCGCAACTGCAGGATCACACGCTCCGCGCCAGCTGGAAGGCGCAGATCCGCGCGCCGCTGCAGGCGCTCTTCGCCGGACAGCCCTTTGCCGGCATCCTGGCCGAGGCCAATGCCATCCACCAGCGGGTGCTGAAGGGCCGGGTCTGGGTGGCGCTGCACATGCATGCTGGCGACGGCAACGTGCACACCAACATCCCCGTCAACAGCGACGACTACGACATGCTCCAGTCGGCGCACGCGGCCGTCAGACGCATCATGGTGCTGGCGCGCGCGCTCAACGGCGTGATTTCGGGCGAGCACGGCATCGGCATCACCAAGCTCGAGTTCCTCACCGACGCGGAGCTGCAGCCGTTCGCCGACTACAAGCAGAGGGTGGACCCGGAGGGCCGGTTCAACAAGGGCAAGCTGTTGCGACACGGGCAGGCCGCTTCAACAGAAGGCCCCTCGACCAGCTCAGGGCCAACGGACAGTACCTCGGAGGGCGCGCCGCTGCTGGCGGTCTACGCCGACCTGACCAACGCCTACACCCCCAGCTTCGGGCTGATGGGCCACGAGTCGCTGATCATGCAGCAATCGGACATTGGCGCAATTTCCGACAGCGTCAAGGATTGCCTGCGCTGTGGCAAGTGCAAGCCGGTGTGCGCCACCCACGTGCCGCGGGCCAACCTGCTGTACAGCCCGCGCAACAAGATCCTGGCCACCTCGCTGCTGGTCGAGGCGTTCCTGTATGAAGAGCAGACACGCCGCGGCGTCTCCGTCAAGCACTGGGAGGAGTTCGAGGACGTGGCGGACCACTGCACGGTCTGCCACAAGTGCGAGCCGCCTTGCCCGGTCAACATCGATTTCGGCGACGTCTCGATGAACATGCGCAACCTGCTGCGCAAGATGGGCCGGAAGAGCTTCCGCCCCGGCAATGCCGCGGCGATGTTGATGCTCAACGCGACCAGCCCCGAAATCATCAAGCTGTTGCGCGGCGCGGTGGTGGGCGTGGGCTTCAAGGCCCAGCGGCTGGCCAACGATCTGCTGCGCGGGCTGGCCCGCAAGCAGACCGCCAAGCCGCCATCGACGCACGAAATGGCGCCGGTCAGGGAACAGGTGATCCACTTCATCAACAAGAAGCTGCCGGGCGGCCTGCCCAAGAAGACCGCCCGCGCCCTGCTGGACATCGAGGACAGGGACTACGTTCCCATCATCCGCGACCCGAAGGCGACCACTTCGGAGACCGAGGCCGTCTTCTACTTCCCCGGTTGCGGCTCGGAGCGCCTGTTCTCTCAGGTGGGCCTCGCCACCCAGGCCATGCTCTGGCACGCCGGGGTGCAGACGGTGCTGCCGCCGGGCTACCTGTGCTGCGGCTATCCGCAGCGCGGGGCCGGGCAGTTCGACAAGGCCGAGAAGATGATCACCGACAACCGGGTGCTGTTCCACCGCGTAGCCAACACCTTGAACTACCTGGACATCAAGACGGTGGTGGTGAGTTGCGGTACCTGCTACGACCAGTTGCAGGGCTACGAATTCGACCAGATCTTCCCGGGCTGCCGGATCATCGACATCCACGAGTACCTGCTTGAAAAGGGAATCACCTTGCCGGACCGGCAGGGTGGTTTCCTGTACCACGAACCCTGCCACAACCCGATGAAGCTCGGGGACTCGATGAAAACCGTCAAAGCCCTGCTGGGAGACAACGTGCGCAAGTCCGAACGGTGCTGCGGCGAGTCGGGAACCTTCGGTGTGTCCCGGCCCGACATCGCGACCCAGGTGCGCTTTCGCAAGGAAGAGGAATTGCGCAAGGACGAAGCGGCGCTGCGCGAAGCCATCAAGCGCACTGCGGGCGTCGCTGGCGGCGCGGCCGAAAAGGGCAACATCAAGATCCTCACCAGCTGTCCGAGCTGCCTGCAGGGCCTGTCGCGCTACGGCAAGGATCTGCAGAGCGGGCTGCTCGAGGCCGACTACATCGTGGTCGAGATGGCCAACCAGGTCCTTGGCGAGAACTGGATGCCGGACTACGTGCACGCAGCCAACAGCGGCGGCATCGAGCGGGTGCTGGTCTGATGCGCGCGCCGGGCTGCCCGCTGTGCGAGGGTGGCGGCGCCGACGTGGTCTTCGAAGGTGCGAAGTTCCGCGTCATCCGCACCGATGAAGGGGGTTTCCCGGCGTTCTATCGCCTGGTATGGTCCGAGCACGTGGCCGAATTTTCCGACCTCCCGGTCGCGGACCAGCGCACCTGCCTGGATGCGGTGGTCCTGGTGGAACACTGCCTGCGTTCGCACCTTGCGCCGGCAAAGGTCAACCTGGCCAGCCTGGGCAATGCGGTCCCGCATCTGCACTGGCACATCGTCGCGCGCTTCCAGTGGGACAGCCACTTTCCCGCGCCGGTCTGGGGCCAGGCGCAGCGCCAGTCGCCGGATCACGAGGTGGCCCGTATTGCCGCGCTGCGGCCGGCCCTGGAAGCCGATATTGCGCACCGCCTGTCCGCCGATTTCGCTTAACGCACGCTCGGGGTTTGACCCGAGCGTGGCCAGTGGGCATTGATGAGATAACCGTGTATAACCACTGTTCGGTTGAGGAGTCGAGCAGCACACGGACCTTGGAGGTTTCTCAATGGCCAACGCGCAACGAGATGGATCGCCCTGGGCTCGCGCCGCGCTAACGGCCTGCCTCCTGTTGACGGCCGCGTCCGCCAGCGCCCAGTCCGGCGGCGAAGTGGAGTTTTCCCGCGGCGTCGGTTTCGCGCAGGCGCCGGGCCAGACCGCCCGCATCCTCGGCAAAGGCCTGTCCCTCAAGGAAGGCGACCGGCTGACCACTGCCGAGAATGCCCTGGCCATCATCAAGCTGGAAGACGGCACGCGGATGACGGTGCGGCCCAACTCCGAGCTGGTACTGCAGCAATACCGCTTCAAGGAAAACGCTCCCGACAACAGCATGCTCATGCAATTGGTGCGCGGCGGCTTCCGGGCGGTCACCGGCCTGATCAGCAAGAACGCGCCCAATGCGGCCAAGGTGCAGACCTACACCGCCACCATCGGAATTCGCGGCACCGACTTCGACGCCCGGCTGTGCGCTCGCGACTGCGGCATCGAATCGGCACGGATCAATGCAAGCGCGCGGCCCAATGCCGTGATGGCCAGCGCCAAGGTGGTCACGTCGCAAGGCGAGCTCTATGCGATCGATGCCTCGAACCAGCGCCGGCGGCTGGTCGACGGCGGACCGGTCTATCCGGGCGACATGGTCGAAACCCTCGCTGGCACCCGCGCCATATTGGCGTTTCGCGATAACAGCCGCGTCACGCTGGGGCCCTCGACCAGGTTCCGGATCGACAATTTTGTCTATGACGAACACAACGCCGGCGAAGGCCGCTTCCTGGTCTCCCTGCTCAGAGGCAGCGTTCGGGCCCTGACCGGATTGATCGGCAAGGCCAACCACAGCAACGTCGGCTTCACCACCGCCACCGCCACCATCGGGGTCCGCGGCACGGGGGTGGATATTGTCTGCACCGGGTCCTGTGCCGGCGAAGCCGGCGACGCCGATTCCGGCCTCACCGTATGGGACTGGCTGGGCTCGGTCATCGTGACTCCGAACGGGATGACCGCCCTGGAGGCATTGCAGGAAGGGCAGGGCCTGTTCATTTCGCCCAGCGGAATCCAGTTGATCATCAACCAGCCGACCATCGACGGCCCGCGGCCGGATGGCGTCGACGTTCCGTCCAATCTTTTTTCCGGCGCGCCCGTTTCCGATTCCGAGGAGGGGCTGTTCGTCTATGTCCGCGACGGGCACATCGAGCTGCTGACCGCCAGCCAGATCCTGCACCTGGGCCAGGGCGAGGCCGGATTCGCCGGCAACGACGGCGAGACCCGCCGGCCGATCACGATTCCGAAGTTCCTCGATTTCGACCGGTTGCCGCTGCCCACTTCCCACAATCCGGCGGCGGCGATTCTATTCGCGGAGTCGGGTATCCCGCCCAACAACACATGTCCGAGGTAATGCGGCAGCAGCGTGGCGCCGCCGCGTGCGGTTTCCCGTGCGCCGGCACCTGAAAAAAAGAGGGCAAGACACTATGGCCACAGGTATTCGTTTGCCACGTTGGCGCGCGCTGGCGCAGCCCCGGTGGACGCTGGCCGTGTCGGCGGCGCTGACCATCAGCCCGCTGGCGCGGGCCCAGGCACCGGCCACTGCCCCCGTCCCGCCCGCGTTGCCGGCCATGGCAGCACCCGCTTCTGCGCCGGTTTTTGCCATCAACGGGTTCGAGGTGACGGGCGAAAACCCGCTCGGGCCGGACGAAACACGCCGTGTGCTGGAGCCCTACGTGCGCAGCGACGCCACTCTGGAGACCCTGCAACAGGCCACCGTGGCATTGGAGAAGGCGCTGCGCGACAAGGGCTTCGGGCTGCACCGGGTCGCGTTGCCGCCGCAGGAGGTCGGGACAACCGTCAGGTTGAACGTGGTGAACTTCACGCTCGGCAAGGTGATCATCCAGAGCAAGGGCATTTACGACGACGCCAATATCCGGCGCAGCCTGCCCGAGCTGCGTGAAGGCACCAGTCCCAATTTCAAGCGGCTCGCGGTCCAGACGGCGATTGCCAACGAGAACCCGAACAAGCAGGTGCAGGTGGGGCTGCGGGAGGCCGACCAGCCCGACCGCATCGATGCGACCGTCGACGTGAAGGACAGCCGGCCCTGGTCGCTGGCCGTGGGCCTGTCGAATGCCGGCTCGGAGTCGACCGGGCGCGATCGGCTGACGGTGTCGGCGGCCCACACGAACGTGTTCAACCTCGACCATCAGTTCGTCGGCGCTTACACCACGTCGATCCAGCGCACCGAAGATGTCAAGCAGCTGGGGCTGCAGTACAAGGTGCCGCTCTACGGCATGGGCATGGTGCTCGGGGGCTCCTACACGCACTCCGACGTGGTGGGCAATTTCGGCAGCTTCAGCAGCACCGGCGCGGGCGATACCTATGGCCTGAGCGCCACCTGGTACCTCCATCCGCAGGGCGGCCGCCGCAGTTACGTGACGCTGAGCCTCGATGACAAGGTCTTCGATGCCACCGTGATCGACGGCATCCCGATCGGTGTCGACCGCCGCAGCCGGCCGCTCACACTGGGCTATGCCGCCCGCATCGAGGCCGACAACCGCGTGTGGGGCTACAACCTCGACCTGGCCGCCAACACCGGCAGTGGCGCCCACAACGACCTGGCGTCCTACCAGAACGAGGATCCGCGCATCACCACCACCCGCTGGCAGGCCTTGCGCGGCGGGATCAGCTATGCCGCATCCTTTGCCACCAACTGGCTGTGGTCGGCCCGGGGTCAGTTCCAGTACAGCTCCCAGGTGCTGATCTCCGGCGAGCAATTCGGCCTGGGCGGCCTGGGCTCGGTGCGCGGGACCAGTGAAGACCGGCCGATCACCGGCGACAAGGGTGCGTTCGCTTCGCTGGAAATCACCGCGCCGGAGCTGGCGGCGGGACTGCGGGCGATCGGCTTCGTCGACGCGGGCTGGCTGGGCAACAACCATCCCAATGAGACCACCAAGCCGGGCAATGACACCCTGGCCAGCATCGGAATGGGCCTGCGCTACGCCAACGGGCCGTTCGCGGCTTCGCTCGAATACGGCCGCCTTCTGAACGGCAGCAAGGTTCCGCTGAGCGCCAATTCCGCGGCGCCGCAGGGCGGTGACGATCGCCTTTACGTCAACGTGACTTGGCGCTTCTAGGCGCATGGGCCGACGAGGGACACTCTGAAATCGCCCAGTGGCCCCAAATCGCTCAGCGATCGATCCAGAGTTTCCCTAGAATCGGCCCATGGCAGGCCTCACTTCCGACACTCCCACCCCGCAATCGCTGACCGTGCACGGCCAATCACGTGTGCTCGAGGTGTTATTTTCCGACGGGGCGCAGTTCCGCATCCCCTTCGAGCTGATGCGCGTCTATTCGCCCTCCGCCGAAGTGGCGGGCCACGGCCCGGGCCAGGAAGTGCTGCAGACCGGCAAGCGCGAGGTCGAGCTCGAAGCGCTGGAGCCGATTGGCAACTACGCAGTGCAGCCGCGTTTTTCGGACGGCCACGACAGCGGCATCTATTCCTGGGACTACCTTTACTTCCTCGGCGCCCAGCAGGACAAGCTGTGGGCCGACTACGAGCGGCGCCTGCGCGAGGCGGGCGTGGAGCGCGATGCCGCCATGCCGCCCAAGGGCGCGCCCGGCTGCAGCCACTGACCGCTTGCACCGGCCGTTTGTCACAGACTGCCGCGGTCTCGCCGGCACGATGCGCGCGATTGCCCTAGCATCGGGGCATGAGGAACTTTCTCCAGCACATCCGTCCCAACTGACATGAGCAGCACCCATTTCGGCTATGAATCGGTCGACGAGCGCGAAAAGGCACGCCGTGTGCGCGGCGTGTTCGATTCGGTCGCGCCGCGCTACGACCTGATGAACGACCTGATGTCGATGGGCCTGCATCGCGCCTGGAAGGCCTACACCGTGCTCACGGCGAACGTCCAGCCCGGCGACCGGGTGCTCGACATCGCCGGGGGAACCGGCGACCTCGCCCTGGCGTTCGCCCCCAAGGTGGGACCGGCCGGCCGGGTGGTACATACCGACATCAACGAGGCAATGCTGCGCACCGGGCGCGACCGCCTGCTCGATGCCGGCGTGGCCCTGCCCACCGTGGTGTGCGACGCCGAGAAGCTGCCGTTCGCGAGCGAGAGCTTCGACCTGGTGAGCGTGGCCTTCGGCCTGCGCAACATGACCCACAAGAACCTGGCGCTGGCCGAGATGAACCGGGTGCTCAAGCCGCGCGGCAGGCTGATGGTGCTGGAATTCTCGAAGGTCGCCCAGCCCCTGCGCAAGGCCTACGACTGGTATTCGTTCAACATCCTGCCGCAACTGGGCAAACTGGTGGCCGGCGACAGCGCCAGCTATCGTTACCTGGCCGAATCGATCCGCGTGCATCCCGACCAGCAGGAGCTGAAAGCGCTGATGCAAGCAGGTGGCTTCGGCCATGTGGACTATCACAACCTGACGGGCGGCGTGGTCGCCCTGCATGTGGGAATCAAGTGTTGAGCCCTGCGGGCCGTGGAGGCAATATGAAACTGTGGTCCTGGGTATTGGTGGCGGTTCTGGCGCTGGCCAGCTTCGATTCAGAAGCGGCGCGGCGAATGGGCGGCGGCGGCTCGATCGGCCGGCAATCCGGCAACGTGACTCAGCGCGAAGCCGGCCGCCCGGCCCCGGCAGCGCCTGCGAACAATCAGGCCAGCCCGGGCAGCCAGCCCGGCGCGCAGCCCGGCGCGGCGGCGCCGCGCCGGCCCTGGGGCGCCATGCTCGGCGGCTTGGCGGCGGGCCTGGGCTTGGCTTGGCTGGCCAATTCGCTGGGACTGGGCGCCGCGTTCGGCCAGTTCCTGCTCATCGCATTGCTGGTCATGGTCGTCATGGCCGTGATCGGCGCGATCATGCGGCGGCGCCAGGCGCCGCCGGAGCGCCCCTATGCATTCCAGGGAGCCGGCGGCGGCGCCGACTCGGCCATGCCGCCGCCCCAGTACAGCCCCGACAAGGTCGGCAATGACGCCTCGGCCCGGCCCTGGGAGCGCAGCAGCATGGCCTTCGAGGCCGGCAAGTACGCGCCGGCCGGTGGCGTGCAGATCGGCTCGGGCCTCGCGGGCTCACAGACCTGGGGCATCCCGGCGGACTTTGACACCGAAGGCTTCGTGTCCGCGGCCAAGCGCAACTTCGTGACGCTGCAGGATGCCTGGGACCGGGCGGACATCGCCACCCTGCGCTCGATGATGACCGACGAAATGCTGGGCGAGATCAAGACCCAGCTGGCCGATCGCGAGCAGCAGACCGGCAACCAGCCCAACAGGACCGAGGTCGTGATGCTCGACGCCAAGCTGCTTGGCATCGAGGACACCAACGGAGACTACATGGCCAGCGTGGAGTTCTCCGGAATGATCCGCGAGGAACCCTCGGCCGGCCCCAGCTCGTTCCGCGAAGTCTGGAACATGACCAAGGCCAAAGGCGGCGGCAGCGGCTGGCTGGTGGCGGGCGTCCAGGCCCTGCAGTGAGATCGCGCCCGGACGACCGCTGAGCGGCGGAGTTTCGGGAGAGAATCGGGGGACTATGGCAACACAGTCCCCCTTTCCGTTCCTGGACGACCTGTTTTCGCGGCTGGCCAGCGGCTTGCAGCCGCCGGCGTGGATGCTGGAAGAAATCCAGCGGCGCCAGATCCTGCTGGTCAATCACGTTCTGATGCAGGAGCCCGAGGCCCAGGCGCGGCTGGCCGGTCAGGCCGGCCGGGTGGTGGAGGCACGCTGGCGGATTTTCCTGATGCGGCTGCGGATCACGCCGGCGGGACTGCTCGACCTGGCGCCGGCCGGCGGCCAACCCGACCTCACCCTCACCCTGACCGAAGAGTCGCCATGGCAACTGGCGCAGGCCGCGTTGCGCGGCGACAAGCCGCCAGTGCGCATCGCGGGCGACGTGCAACTGGCTGCCGACATCAACTGGCTGGTCGAGCATGTCCGCTGGGACCTCGAGGAGGACCTGTCGCGGGTGATCGGCGATGCGCCGGCCCATGCCATGGGCGAGGCCGTCCGCCGGATGGTCAAGGCTCTGCGCCAGTTCGCCGGCAGCGCCTCCTCCGGGCCGGGGCAGGCCGGGGCATGACACGGTATCTGCGCGGTATCGCCATCATCTGGGTGGCGCTGCGGTACGGCCTGGACGAGCTGGTGCTCAACAGCTTCCAGCGGCCCTGGCTCAGTTCCACCGCACGGGTGCTTTCATTCGGCCGCGATCTGAGCGCCCCGCGCGGCCAGCGGCTGCGGCAGGCCCTGGAGCACCTGGGGCCGATCTTCGTGAAGTTCGGACAGGTGCTGTCGACCCGCCGCGACCTGTTGCCGGCCGACGTCGCAGACGAACTGGCGCGGCTGCAGGACCGGGTTCCGCCGTTCGACTCCGCCGTCGCCATCGCCACCGTCGAGCGCGCCTTTCGCCGGCCGGTGGACAGCATCTTCGCCAGCTTCGAGCGGGTGCCTGTGGCGAGCGCCTCAATCGCCCAGGTCCATTTCGCCACCCTGAAGGACCGCTATGGGCAGACCCGCGACGTGGCCGTCAAGGTGCTGCGCCCGGGCATGCTCACGGTCATTGAAAAGGACCTGAGCCTGCTGCGGATGATGGCCGGCTGGCTGGAGACGGTGTCGAAGGAAGCACGTCGCCTCAAGCCGCGCGAGGTGGTGGCCGAGTTCGACAAGTACCTGCACGACGAACTGGACCTGGTGCGCGAGGCCGCTTGCGCCGCCCAGTTGCGCCGCAACATGGCCGGGCTGAACCTGGTGCTGATCCCGGAGATGTTCTGGGACTTCTGCCACCCCGACGTGATCGTGATGGAGCGCATGATCGGGGTGCCAATCAGCCAGGTCGCCAGGTTGCGCGAGGCCGGCGTGAACATTCCGCAACTCGCGCGCGATGGCGTGACCATCTTCTTCACCCAGGTGTTCCGCGACGGCTTCTTCCATGCCGATATGCACCCCGGCAACATCCAGGTGAGCATCCAGCCGGCCACCTTCGGGCGCTACATCTCGCTGGACTTCGGCATCATCGGAACCCTCACCGAGCACGACAAGGAATACCTGGCGCAGAACTTCACCGCGTTCTTCCGGCGCGACTACAAGCGGGTGGCCCAGTTGCACATCGAGTCGGGCTGGGTGCCCGCGGCCACGCGCGTCGACGAACTGGAAGCCGCGGTGCGCACCGTGTGCGAACCCTATTTCGACCGCCCGCTCAAGGAGATATCGTTGGGCCTGCTGTTGATGCGGCTGTTCCAGACCTCGCGCCGGTTCCAGGTGGAGATCCAGCCGCAGCTGGTGCTGCTGCAAAAGACGCTGCTCAACATCGAAGGCCTGGGCCGCCAGCTCGACCCCGAGCTGGACCTGTGGAGCACCGCCAAGCCGTTCCTGGAGAAATGGATGATGGAGCAGGTCGGCCCGCAGGGGCTGATCAAGGAGCTGCGCGATCAGGCGCCGCGCTACGCCAAGATGCTGCCGGATCTGCCGCGTCTGCTGCACGACTACCTGGCCCAGAAGCCCACCGACCACCGGCGCGAGCTGGCGCAACTGCTGGCGGAGCAGAAGAGGACCAACAAGCTGCTGCAAGGCATTGTCTACGGCGGTTTCGGCTTCGTGCTGGGGCTGATCGTGATGCAGATGATCGTTCGAATCCGGTTGTTCTGAGGCGCGGCATACCGTTGAGTTTGGTCGCCGGCCGTGCAGGCCGGCAGCAGATTCTTACGATAATGCCGGTGAGCGGCGGTCGTCGGAGCGTTGGCCGGGCCGCCACCGACCCGGCAGCGGTTGATCTCTACCCTGCCGCCTATAATTGAAGGCTTTGCAGCTGACCAACCCCCTCCAAGAGCAATGCCCATCTACGCGTACAAATGCGGCTCCTGTGGCCATGCCAAGGACGTGTTGCAGAAACTTTCCGATGCTCCGCTGACCGTTTGCCCGGCCTGTGGGGCCGCCGCATTCAACAAGCAGGTCACTGCCGCCGGCTTCCAGCTGAAGGGTTCGGGCTGGTACGCCACCGACTTCCGCGGTGGTTCCAGCGCGCCGGCCCCGTCCGAAGGTGCTTCGAAGGACGCGGAGGGCGCCAAGCCCGCCGACGGCGCCGCCAAGCCGGCCGACAGCGCAGCCAAGCCGTCGGAGGGTGCTTCCAAGCCGGCTGACAGCAGCTCGGGCGCGTCCAAGTCCGACGCGCCGAAAGCCTCGGCAGATGGCTGTGCCAGCGACAGCGGCTGCCACTGAAAGCAGGACCGGATGTCCGCTGTACGCAAATGGCTGCTGGCTGGACTGCTGGTCATCGTCCCGGTGGCCATCACCATCGGCGTGCTGCAATGGATCATCGGCACCCTGGATCGCACCCTCCTGATCCTGCCCGAGGCCTGGCAACCGGACCGACTGATCGGCGTGCACATTCCCGGCTTCGGGGTTCTGCTCACCCTGGCCATCCTGCTGGCCGTCGGCGCGGTCGTCAGCAATTTCATGGGCAAGAAGCTGGTGATCTGGGGCGACACGGTGGTCAGCCGCATTCCGGTGGTGCGATCGATCTACTCCAGCGTCAAGCAGGTCTCCGACACGTTGTTTTCCCCCGGTGGCAACGCCTTTCGCAAGGCGGTGCTGGTGCAGTGGCCCCGGCCCGACGTCTGGACCATCGGCTTCGTCACCGGCGCACCCGGCGGCGAGGTCACCAACTACCTGCCGGGCGAGTATCTCAGCGTGTACGTGCCGACCACCCCCAATCCAACCGGCGGCTATTTCGTGATGCTGCGCAAGAACGACTGCGTCGAGCTGAAGATGAGCGTGGACGATGCGCTCAAGTACGTCATTTCCATGGGCGTCGTCGTCCCCGGCGGCGCCACCAACTACCTGAACAAGTAACGCGTCCGCAGCGGACGCCCGGAAGCCGAGAGCCATGTCAACCCAGAAAATGCGTACGACCTATTGCGGTCTTGTGACGGAGGCCCTCCTGGGCCAGAGCGTGACCCTGTGCGGCTGGGTGAACCGCCGGCGCGACCATGGCGGGGTGATCTTCGTCGACCTGCGGGACCGCGAAGGCTACGTCCAGGTGGTCTGCGACCCGGACCGCGCCGAGATGTTCAAGGTGGCCGAGGGCCTGCGCAACGAGTTCTGCATCCAGGTCAAGGGCCTGGTGCGGGCCCGTCCGTCCGGCACCACCAACGACAACTTGAAGAGTGGCAAGATCGAAGTGCTGTGCCATGAGCTCACCGTGCTCAATCCGTCGGTCACGCCGCCGTTCCAGCTGGATGACGAAAGCCTGTCGGAAACCACCCGGCTGGTGCACCGGGTGCTGGATCTGCGCCGTCCGTACATGCAGAACAACCTGATGCTGCGCTACAAGGTGACGATGGAGGTGCGCAAGTTCCTGGACGCCAACGGCTTCATCGACATCGAGACGCCGATGCTGACCAAGTCGACACCGGAAGGCGCGCGCGACTACCTGGTGCCCAGCCGGGTGCACGACGGGATGTTCTTCGCGCTGCCGCAGTCGCCGCAGCTGTTCAAGCAGCTGCTGATGATGGCCGGCTTCGACCGTTACTACCAGATCACCAAGTGCTTCCGCGACGAGGACCTGCGCGCCGATCGGCAGCCCGAATTCACCCAGATCGACGTCGAGACGTCGTTCATGGTGGAAGAGGAAATCCGTGCGATGTTCGAGAACATGATCCGCACGGTGTTCGAGAAAGCCATCGGCGTCGAGCTGCCCGCCTTCCCGGTGATGAAGTACGACGAGGCCATGCGGCTGTACGGCTCGGACAAGCCCGACCTGCGGGTCAAGCTCGTGTTCACCGATGTCACCGACGCGATGAAGGACGTGGATTTCAAGGTGTTCTCCGGCCCGGCCAATGCCGAGGACGGACGGGTGGTGGCGCTGCGCATCCCGGGCGGTGCCGCGATGAGCCGCGGCGAGATCGACGGCTACGGCGAGTTCGTCAAGATCTACGGCGCCAAGGGACTGGCCTGGATCAAGGTCAACGACGCGGCCAAGGGTCGCGACGGCCTGCAGTCGCCGGTGGTGAAGAACCTGCACGACACCGCGATCGCCGAGATCCTCAAGCGCACCGGCGCCGCCAGCGGCGACCTGATCTTTTTCGGCGCGGACAAGGCCAAGGTGGTCAACGATGCGATCGGCGCACTGCGGGTCAAGGTCGGCCACAGCGAGTTCGGCAAGGCCAACGGCCTGGTCGAGGGCCAATGGAAGCCGCTGTGGGTGGTCGACTTCCCGATGTTCGAGTTCGACGAGGAAGGCCAGCGCTGGAACGCCGTGCACCATCCCTTCACCTCGCCCAAGGACGGTCACGAAGACTGGCTGGAGACCGACCCGGGCCGCTGCGTGGCGAAAGCCTACGACGCGGTCCTCAACGGCGTCGAGCTCGGCGGCGGGTCGGTACGGATCCACCGCGAGGACGTCCAGAGCAAGGTGTTCCGCGCGCTGAAGATCGGCGCCGAGGAAGCACAGCAAAAGTTCGGCTTCCTGCTGGATGCGCTGCAATATGGCGCGCCCCCGCACGGCGGCATCGCCATCGGCCTGGACCGCTTCGTGATGCTGATGACAGGCGCCGAGTCACTGCGCGACGTCATCGCCTTCCCGAAGACGCAACGGGCCCAGTGCCTGCTGACCCAGGCGCCGAGCCCGGTCGACGAGAAGCAATTGCGCGAGTTGCACATCCGGCTGCGCAACAGTCCCACGGCCTGACCCGGGCTAAGGCAGAATCGAAGGGCACCCGCGGGTGCCCTTC
>JAAOZX010000380.1 GCA_012274225.1 Comamonadaceae bacterium
ACATCGAGGCCGCCGGCGGCCAGGCACGATTGGTCAGGGCCGACGTCCGCGACAGCTCGGCCATCCGGCAGGCTGTCGCCCAGGTGCTGCAGGACTTCGGCCAGATCGACGTGCTGATCAACAACGCCGGCGGCCTGGTGCGACGGGTACCTGTCACCGAATTCACCGACGAGCTCTTCGACGAGGTGCTGCACCTGAACGCCCTGTCGATGCTGGCCTTCTGCCGCGCGGTGGTGCCCGCCATGCGCTCGCGCGGCCTGGGTGGCAGCATCGTCAACGTGACATCGATTGCCGCCCGTCACGGCGGAGGACCGGGCTCGGTGCTCTACGCCGGCGCCAAGGGTTTCGTCAGTACGGCGACGCGCGGCCTGGCCAAGGAGCTGATCCCCGACCGCATCCGGGTCAACGCGGTGTCGCCGGGCGTGATCGCCACGCCGTTCCACGAGCGTTATTCGACGCCGCAGATGATGGAAGGGTTCAAGAACGTCATCCCGATGGGCCGGGTGGGGACTGCCGACGAATGCGTAGGCGCCTTCGTCTACCTCGCGTCAGAAATGCTGTCCAGCTACGTCAACGGCCAGATCATCGAGGTCAACGGCGGGCAGTACATGCCGTGAGGCATGGCACGATTGCCGCCATGAGACGCACCGCTTGCCTGGTCGCCATGCTGTTTGCGGCCGTGACGGCGCTGGCAGAGGACGCCTCGACGACCCTGCGCATAGGCTCCAAGCGCTTCACCGAGTCCTACATCCTCGCGCAGGTCCTGGCGCAGGCCGCGGCCCCGCACCTGGACCAGCCGCCCGCCGTGAAGCAGGGCCTGGGCAACACGGCCATCGTGTACGAAGCGCTGCGCTCCGGCAGCATCGACCTCTACCCCGAATACGCCGGCACCATCGCGCTGGAGATCCTCAAGAGCGACCGGCCGATGGCGTTGGACGCGATGAACCGGGCACTGGCCCCGCTCGGCCTGGGGGCGGCGATTCCACTGGGTTTCAACGACGGCTACGCACTCGCGCTGCGCGGCGACGATGCGCGCAAGCTCGGCATCCGCACGCTGGGCGACCTGGCGCGCCACCCCGAGTTGCGCCTGGGCCTGTCCAACGAATTCATCGGCCGGGCCGACGGCTGGCCGGGCCTGGCGCAGCGCTACGGCTTGCCGCAGCAGCCCACCGGCCTGGATCATGGCCTGGCCTATGACGCGATCGCGGCCCGGCAGATCGACGTCATGGACATCTACACCACCGACGCGAAGATCGCGCACCTCGGCCTGGCGGTGCTGCAGGACGACCGCCACTATTTCCCGCGGTACGACGCGCTGGTGCTCTACCGCCTGGACGTGCCGCAGCGCTTTCCTCAGGCCTGGGCGGCGTTGCGAACACTCGAGGGCCGCATCGACGAGGCCGCGATGATCGCGATGAACGCGCGGGCCGAACTGCAGGGCGTGGCGTTCGATGCCATCGCGCGCGACTGGCTGGCCAAGACCTCCGTGGCCACGGCGCCGGTGGCTCGTCCCGGCCTCATGGCCCGCCTGGTCGGACCCGACCTGGGAAGGCTCACTGCGCAGCATCTGGCGCTGGTGGTGCTGTCGGTCCTGGCGGCCGCACTGGTCGCGATTCCTCTCGCGGTGCTGAGTTTTCCGCATCCCCGGACGCGGGGCGTGCTGCTGGGAGCGACCGGCCTGCTGCAGACCGTGCCGTCCCTGGCGCTGCTGGCCGTCCTGATCTGGCTGCTGGGCGCGATCGGCGTCGTCCCGGCATTGGTGGCGCTGACGCTGTACGCGCTGCTGCCAATCATGCGGAACTGCGTCACTGGCCTGGCCGAAGTGCCCGAAGGCCTGCGCGAGGCTGCCACGGCACTGGGGCTGAGCGACTGGCAGCGCCTGCGCCTGGTCGAACTGCCGTTGGCGCTGCCGACCCTGCTGACCGGCATCCGCATCGCAACCAGTATCGCGATCGGCACCGCCACGATCGCGGCCTTCATCGGCGCGGGGGGCTATGGCGAACGCATCGTTACCGGCCTGGCGCTCAACGACAGCCAGTTGCTGCTGGCCGGCGCGATTCCGGCAGCTTTGCTGGCGCTCGCGAGCGAGGCGCTGTTCGAAGTGGTGGAGCGATCGCTCAGGCGCCGGCGCGGCGCCTGAAGCCGCACGCTTTACGCCAGTCCCAGTAACCGCACCGCGTTGCCCTTCAGGATGCCCGGCATCACCTCGGGTTTGAAGCCGGCCTCCTCGAAGTCCTTCATCCAGCGGTCCGGCGTGATCAGCGGGTAGTCGCTGCCGAACAGCACCCGGTCCTTGAGCAGCGTGTTGGCGTACTGCACCAGTTGCTTCGGAAAGTACTTCGGACTCCAGCCCGACAGGTCGATCCAGACGTTGGGCTTGTGCGTGGCCACCGAGAGCGCCTCGTCCTGCCACGGAAAACTCGGATGGGCCATCACGATCTGCATGTCCGGGAAGTCGATCGCCACGTCGTCCAGGTGCATGGGGTTGCTGTATTCCAGGCGCAGGCCGCCGCCGCAGCGCATGCCCGCGCCGATGCCGCTGTGGCCGGTGTGGAAGATCGCCGGCAGCTTGTGCTCGGCGATCACCTCGTAGATCGGCCAGGCCATCTTGTCGTAAGGGTGATAGCCCTGCGCCGTCGGATGGAACTTGAAGCCCCTGACACCGTGCTCGGCGATCAGGCGCCGGGCCTCGCGCGCGCCCATCTTGCCCTTGTGCGGGTCGATGCTGCCGAAGCACATCATCATGTCGCTGTTGGCCTTGGCCGCCTCGGCGATCTCCTCGTTGGGAATGCGGCGCCGCCCCATGTGGGCCTCGGTGTCCACTGTGAACATGACCAGGCCGAGCCGGCGTTCGCGGTAGTAGGCGATGGTCTCGGCAATGGTCGGCCGGCGGCCGTTGCGAAAGTACTTGTCGGCCGCCCGGTCGTATTCCTCGCCGTAACTGTCGAAGGGATTCCGGCAGCTGACTTCGGCATGGGTGTGGACGTCGATTGCGACGAGGTTCTGGTGGTCCATGGTGGTACGGGTAAGTCCTAGGGTGAGGCCCTTTAATTAGTTATTGAATATAACCATAATCGCGACTTGACATCGGAACCCAGGAGAAAAAGCGTGAGCGAACCAGTGACTTTTTCCATCGCCGGCGACGTCGCGGTGGTCATCATCGACAGCCCCCCGGTCAACGCCGTCAACCAGGCCGTGCGCGCCGGGTTGAAAGAGGTCTTCACCGAACTGCGCGGCAAGCCGGGCATCAAGGCCATCGTACTCGGCTGCGCCGGCAAAACCTTCGTTGCCGGCGCCGACATCAAGGAATTCGACACCGGCATCGCGCCTCCCGGCTACCACGAGGTGTTGCGCCTGATCGAGGACAGCCCAATTCCCGTGGTGGCTGCCGTGCAGGGTACGGCGCTGGGCGCCGGCACCGAAATCGCCCTCGCCTGCCACTACCGCGTCGCGCATGAAGGGGCCCGCTTCGGGCTGCCGGAGCTCTCCCTGGGCATCATCCCCGGTGCCGGCGGCACGCAGCGCCTGCCCCGGCTGGTGCCGCTGGAAGTGGCGCTCGACATGGCGCTCACTGGCAAGCCCTTGCCGGCGGGCAAGGCGGCCGAATCCGGATTGGCCGACCGGGTCGCCGGCGGCGACGTGGTCCCGGCGGCCGTGGCCTATGCCCGCGAGCTGGTCGCCAGCGGCGCCGGCCCGCGCCGCACCCGCGAGCAACCGGTCAAAGGCGCTGCCGGCGCGGTGGAGCTTTTCGCCGCCAAGCGGGCCCAGGTCGCCAAGACCATGCGCAACCGGCAGTCCCCGATCGCCCTGATCACGGCGTTGCAGGCGGCCGTGGAGCAACCGTTCGACGAAGGCCTGAGGGTCGAGGGCCGGCTGTCGTCGCAGCTCGAGCAGGCCACCGAATCCAAGGCGCTGCGCCACCTGTTCTACGCCGAGCGCGAAGTGCGCAAGATCCCGGGCCTGGCGGCGAACATCGCGCCCCGGCCGATCGCCCGCGTCGGCATCGTCGGCGCCGGCACCATGGGCGGCGGCATTGCGATGTGCTGCGTCAACGTCGGCATTCCGGTCACGCTGGTCGACGCCACCCAGCAGAACCTCGATCGCGGCCTGGCGACGATCCGCAAGAACTACGAGCGCTCGGTTTCCCGTGGCAGCCTCAAACCGGAACAGGTCGAGGAACGGATCAAACTGATCACCCCGACGCTGGATTATTCGGCCCTGTCGACCGCCGACCTGATCATCGAGGCGGTGTTCGAGAACATGGCGCTGAAAAAGGAAATCTTCACCAAGCTGGACGCAGTGGCCAAGCCCGGTGCGATCCTGGGCACCAACACCTCGACGCTCGACATCGACGAGATCGCCGCCGTCACCAAGCGCGCCAAGGACGTGATCGGACTGCACTTCTTCAGTCCCGCCAACGTGATGCAACTGCTGGAAATCGTGCAGGCCGGCAAGACCGCGCCAGACGTGGTGGTCACGGCGCTGGATGTCGCCAAGCGGATCAAGAAGACCGGCGTCGTGGCCAAGGTCTGCTACGGCTTCATCGGCAACCGCATGATGGACCCGTACGGCCGCGAAGCCGAGCGCTGCGTGCTGGAGGGCGCCACGCCGGCGCAGGTCGATGGCGCGCTGGAGCAATGGGGCATGGCCATGGGGATCCTGGCCGTGTACGACATGGCCGGCGTCGACGTCGGTTACCTCACGCGGGCCGAACGCAAGCACCTGCTGCCGGACGACCCGACCTTCTACCGGCCCACCGCCGTGCTCTACGAACACGGCTGGCTGGGCCAGAAGTCCGGCCGCGGCTATTACCGCTACGACGGCGCCGACCGCAAGCGCACCGAGGACCCGGAGGTGATCGCGTTGCTGCAGGAAGAAGCCAAGCGGCTGAAGGTGCCGCAGCGCAAGCCCGGCGCGCAGGAGATCCAGGAGCGCTGCCTGTACGCGATGATCAACGAGGGCGCGCTGTTGCTGGAAGAAGGCGTTGCCCTGCGCGCCAGCGACATCGACGTCGTCTACACCGCGGGCTACGGCTTCCCGCGCTACCGCGGCGGCCCGATGTTCTACGCCGACACGGTGGGGCTCAAGGTGATCTACGACAAGATCATGGAGTTCCAGCAGACGCTCGATCCGCGCTACTGGCAGCCGGCGCCGCTGCTGAAGAAACTGGCGTTGGCCGGCTCCAGTTTCGCCCAATGGCAAGCCGAACAAGCCGGCTGACAAGGAGAGAACATGGCTCACGCATTCATTCCCTACGGCATTTACTGGTCCACCCCGTTCGCCCGCTGGCAGGGCCCGATCGCCCACCTGAACAGCCTGAAATTGGCTGCCAACACCGGCAAGCTGGCGCTCGCGGCCAAGCGCTTCCCGATGGAGCGGATCGACCTGGGTCTCCTGGGCCACACCAACCCGCAGCTTGGCAGTTTCTATGGCCTGCCCTATGTCACCGGCATGATGGGCCTGGAAAGCGTCGCGGGCCCCACAGTGCAGCAGGCCTGCGCCACCAGCGCCCGCGTCATGCAGATGGCCGCCGGTGAAGTGGCCGACGGCTCGGCGCAATGCGCGCTGCTGGTCACCACCGACCGCTGCTCCAACGGACCGATCGTGTACTACCCCGATCCCACGGCCCCGGGCGGCACCGGTCACACCGAGCGCTGGGTGCTGGACAACTTCGCGCACGATCCGCACGCCAAGAACGCGATGATCGACACCGCCGAGAACGTGGCAGCGAAGTTCGGCGTCAGCACCGCGCAGCAGCATGAGGTCAAGCTGGCGCGCTACGCCCAGTACCAGCAGGCCCTGGCCAATGACCGTGCCTTCCAGCGCCGCTACATGGTCGACGCGGTCATTACCGACTCGGGCTTTCGCAAGCAGACCGGCACCCTCTCCAGCGACGACGGCATCTTCCCGACCACCGCCGAGGGCTTGGCAAAACTCAAGCCGGTCAAGCCCGACGGGACCGTCACCTTCGGCGCGCAGACCCATCCGGCCGACGGCAACGCCGGCATGATCGTCACCACCCGCGACATCGCGCGCGAGGTGTCGCTCGACTCGAAGATCGTGATCGAACTGCTCGGTTTCGGCCAGGCCCGGGTCGAGAAGGGCCACATGCCGATGGCGGTGGCCCCGGCTTCGGCGGCGGCATTGAAGAACGCCGGCCTCGCCATGAAGCAGGTCGACGCCGTGAAGACCCACAACCCCTTTGCTGTCAACGACATCGCTTTCGCGCTCGAAACCGGCTTCCCGCTGGAGAAGATGAACAACTACGGCTGCTCGCTGATCTGGGGCCATCCGCAGGGCCCGACCGGCCTGCGCAGCGTGATCGAACTGATCGAGGAACTGGTGTTGCGCGGCGGCGGTGTCGGCCTGTTCGGCGGCTGCGCGGCCGGCGATTCCGGCATGTCGGTCGTGCTGCGCGTCAGCAGCTGACGCGAATTCCAGCGGCATGAACCTGCCCAAATACCGTCCGCTGGACTTTCCGGTCAAACGCGTCGACGTGCGCGAGGCACCCGGCGGCGTGCGCTATCTCAGGTCCGAGCCGCCGCTGGCCGGGCACGCCGCGCGCATCACCGACCGGCTGGTGCACTGGGCGCAGGCGGCGCCGGACCGCACCTTCATGGCACGCCGCGAGCGGCTGGCCGACGGCACCACCGGCGACTGGCGCCACATCTCTTACGGGCAGGCACTGGCCAGCGCGCGACGCATCGGCCAGGCGCTGCTCGATCGCGGCCTGGGCCTGGAACGGCCGGTCGCAATCCTGAGCGAAAACGACCTGGAGCACGCCTTGCTGGCGCTCGGCTGCATCTACGCGGGCGTGCCCTTCTGCCCGGTGTCGCCGGCCTATTCCATCGTCAGCGAAGACTACGACAAGCTGCGGCACGCGCTGAAGACGCTGACTCCCGGGCTGGTCTTCGCCTCGGACGCCGCACGCTACGGCAAGGCGGTCGCCGCCACGGTTGCGGCTGACCTCGAAGTGGTCGTCACCAACGGCACCCTGCCGGGCCGGTCCGTGACACGCTTTGCCGATATGCTCGCCACCGACCCGACGCCGACCGTGGACGCCGCGATGCAGGCGACCGGGCCGGAAACCATCGTCAAGTTCCTGTTCACCTCCGGCTCGACGCGGCTGCCCAAGGCGGTGATCAACACCCACCGGATGTGGTGCGCCAACCAGCAGCAGATGTGCCAGTCGATGCCGGTGCTCGCCGAGGAGCCGGTGCTGGTCGACTGGCTGCCCTGGAACCACACCTTCGGCGGCAACCACAATTTCGGCCTGACGCTCTACAACGGCGGCACGCTGTACATCGACGACGGCAAGCCGGTGCCGGCGCTGATCGGCGAGACCCTGCGCAACCTGCGCGAGATCGCCCCCACCGTTTACTTCAATGTGCCGACCGGCTTCGAGGCCATCGCCAACGCCATGAAGGTGGACGCGGTGCTGCGGCGCAACCTGCTGTCGCGGGTGCGGATGTTCTTCTACGCCGGGGCCGCGCTGGCCCAGCCGGTCTGGGATGCGTTGCACGAGGTCCAGGAAAGCGAAATCGGCGAACGCATCGTCATGGGCACCGGTCTGGGCATGACCGAGTCGGCGCCCTTTGCCATCTTCATCACCAATCCCAACGTCAAGGCGGGCTACCTGGGCGTGCCGACGCCCGGCATGGAGCTCAAGCTGGTGCCGCTGGAGGGCAAGGTCGAAGTCCGCTACAAGGGCCCCAATGTCACGCCCGGCTACTGGCGCGCGCCCGAGGCCACGGCGGAATGCTTCGACGATGAAGGATTCTTCTGCACCGGCGACGCCGTGCGCTGGATCGACGAGAGCGACGTGCACCAGGGGCTGAAGTTCGACGGCCGCATCGCGGAGGATTTCAAGCTGGGCACCGGCACCTTCGTGAGCGTCGGACCGCTGCGCGCGAAAATCATCGCCGCCGGCGCGCCGTATGTGCAGGACGCCGTGATCACCGGGATCAACCTGCGCGAGGTCGGGGCCCTGATCTTCCCCACGCCGGCCGTGCGCCGGCTGGCCGGCCTGCCCGAATCGGCCCCGCTGCAGCAGGTGCTGGAGAGCCCGCCGGTCCAGGCCCATTTCCAGCGACTGGTGAACCAGTTGGCTGACGCCGGCACCGGCAGCGCCACCCGTGTGGCCCGGTTGCACCTGATGCACCAGCCGCCGTCGATCGACAAGGGCGAGGTCACCGACAAGGGCTCCATCAACCAGCGCGCGGTGCTGCAGCATCGCGATGCGCTGGTCAAGGCCTTGCACGAAGGCACACTTGCGTTCACCATCGTGCCGCGCCCCGAACCGTCCTGAATTCACTACCCACCGTTTTCCCCCGACCCCAAAGCAACCACAGGAGACATCGCCATGAAAACATTGAACAAGACCCTTATCGCGCTGGCCGCCGCGCTGGCCTCGGCCGCCGCGTTGGCCGACGTCAACATCGGGGTGAGCCTCTCGCTCACCGGGCCGGGCTCCGGCCTGGGCATCCCGATGCAGAACTACTACAAGATCTTCCCGCAGACCATCGCGGGCGAGAAGGTCAACCTGATCGTGCTGGACGACGCCAGCGATCCAGGCAAGGGCGCGCAGAACGCGCGCCGCTTCGTCACGGAAGATCATGTCGACATGATCATCGGCTCGTGCCTCACCACCGTCGCGGCGGCCATGGTCGACATCGCCGCCGAATCGGGCACCGTGCAATTGGCGGCTTCCCCGGTCGGTGTGCCGCCCGGCAAGGACCACTGGCTATTCCGCCTGCCGCAGTCCAACACCGTGATGGCGCACGCCATGGTCGCCCACATGCAGAAGCAGGGCGTGAAGACCGTCGGCTTCCTCGGCTACACCGACGCCTACGGCGAACAGTGGCTCAAGGAGTTCACCCCGGTCGCCGAGAAGGTCGGCATCAAGGTCATCGCCGCCGAGCGCTTCGCGCGCCCCGACACCAGCGTCACGCCGCAGGCGCTCAAGCTGGTTGCCGCCAATCCCGACGCGATGCTGATCGTCGCATCCGGCAGCGGCGCCGCCATGCCCGAGATGGCCATCCTGGACCGCGGCTACAAGGGCAAGATCTACCAGACCCACGCCGCCGCAACCAAGGACCTGATGCGCATCGGCGGCAAGGCCATAGACGGCACTTACGTCGTATCCGGTCCCGCCGTGATCGCCGAGCAGCTGCCCGACAGCCACCCGTCCAAGAAGGTCGCCATCGATTTCGTTCAGAAATACGAGAAGGCCATGGGACCGGGCACGCGCAACCAGTTCGCGGGCCACGCCTACGACTCGGAGATCGTGCTCGAGAAGGTGCTGCCGGTGGCGCTGAAGAAGGCCAAGCCCGGCACCAAGGAGTTCCGCGCGGCGATCCGCGACGCCATGGAAAACATGGGCCGCACCATCTTCTCGCATGGCGTGATGCACTGGACCAAGGACGACCACTGGGGCTTCACCAATGAAACCGGCGTGATGCTCAAGGTCGTCAACGGCGATTTCAAGGTCGAGTAAAGCCCAGGCGCTGTCGTAGGCACGCCGCGGCGCGGCGCGGCCTGCGCTGTGCCTCATTGACACCCGCCCCGTCCATGGATTCTTCGATCGCCAGCATCCTGCTGCTCGATGGCGTGACCAACGGCGCGATCTACGCGCTGCTCGGGCTCGCCACGGTGCTGGTGTTCACCGTCACGCGCGTGATCTTCATCCCCCAGGGCGAGTTCGTGGCCTATGGCGCCCTGACATTGGCGATCCTGCAGACCGGCAAGGTACCGGGCACCGTCTGGCTGTTGCTGATCCTGGCGAGCGTGGCAGCGCTGATGAACGGGTTCGAAGAGTGGCAGCGCCGCCGCAAGGCTGCGACCGCCTTCCTGGCGATGCTGCGCACCCTGGCCTATCCGGTCGCGGTGGCGGCGTTGACGGCCTGGGCCGCACCGCGTCAGCCGCACCTGTTCGTGCAGGCCTTCCTGAGCATGGCGGTGGTCACCGCCTACGGGCCCCTGGTGTACCGGGTGGCCTACCAGTCGCTGGCCGATGCCAGCGTGCTGGTGCTGCTGATCGTTTCGGTCGGCGTGCATTTCGCGATGACCGGGCTGGGGCTGCTGTTCTTCGGCGCCGAGGGCTTTCGCAACCCGTCGTTCTGGGACCTGCGGCTCGTGCTCGGACCGGTCAACCTGACCGGCCAGGCGACCATCATCGGGATCGCCTCACTGGCGCTGATCATCGGCCTGTGGCTGTTCTTCGAACGCAGCCTGCGCGGCAAGGCCCTGCGCGCCACCGCCGTGAACCGGCTCGGCGCGCGCCTGATGGGAATCTCGCCGCAGTCGGCCGGGCAGATGACCTTCGCGATGGCGGCCCTGATCGGCGCGCTTTCGGGGCTTCTGATCGGGCCCACCACCACCATCTATTACGACTCGGGTTTCCTGATCGGCCTCAAGGGCTTCGTCGCCGCCGTGATCGGCGGGCTGTCCAGCTATCCCGGCGCGCTGTTCGGTGCGCTCTTCGTCGGCGTGGTCGAGTCCTTCGGTTCGTTCTGGGCCAGCGCATTCAAGGAGGTGATCGTCTTCACGCTGATCCTGCCGGTGCTGCTGGTGCGCTCGCTCGCGTCCCACGGGGACGAGGAGCACTGATGCTATCGCGGCGCCAACTGGGAATGATCGCGCTGGCCTCGATTCCGCTGGCGGCGGTGCTGCCCCTGCCCGACTTCTGGATCACCCAGCTCAATTACATCGGCCTGTACAGCCTGACCTGCCTGGGCCTGGTGCTGCTGACCGGCGTCGGCGGACTGACCTCGTTCGGCCAGGCGGCGTTCGTGGGCATAGGCGCCTACACCACTGGCTGGCTCACAGTGCACACCGGCATGTCGCCCTGGCTCACGCTCTGGATCGGCCTGGGCATCACCGGCGCCAGCGCGCTGGTGCTGGCGTTCGTCACCCTGCGCATGTCGGGCCACTACCTGCCGCTGGCCACCATCGCCTGGGGCCTGTCGCTCTATTACCTGATGAGCAACATCGACGCGCTGGGCAAGTACGACGGCATCCTGGGCATCCGCAGCTTGAGCCTGTTCGGCCACGACATCGGCCAGGGCCGCGCCTTCTTCCTCCTGACCTGGTCGGTGGTGGTGGCTTTCGCCGTGGCGCTATTGCACCTGCTCGACTCGCGCGCCGGCCGCGCGATCCGCTCGCTCAAGGCCGGCGCCGTGATGGCCGAGGCCATGGGCATCAGCACCTTCCGCTACAAGGTCACCATCTTCGTGATCGCCGCGTTGTTCGCGTCGGTGTCGGGCTGGCTGTTCGCGCATTTCCAGCGCACCGTCACGCCGACGGCTTTCGGCCTGAAGATGGGCATCGAGTACCTGTTCATGACCGTGGTCGGCGGCGTCGGCCATGTCTGGGGCGCGCTGGCCGGTGCGGCGCTGACCAAGTTGCTGGACGACCAGTTGCAGGTGCTGCTCCCCCGCCTGATCGGCACCAGCGGCAGCTACGAGGTGATCGTGTTCGGCATCGCGCTGGTGATGATGCTCAAGTACCAGCCCGACGGACTGTGGGAGTTCGTCGAGCGCCGGCTGCCGCGCGCGCCGCGCGCCGTCGACTGGGCCGACGCGCCGGCGCTGCCCGAACACGCCAAGCCGGCGCCGGGCGAGCTGCTGCTGGACGTGCAGGCCGCGCGCCGGAAATTCGGCGGCCTCGTCGCCGTCAACGACGTCAGCTTCCAGCTGCGCGCGGGCGAGATCGTCGGGCTGATCGGTCCGAACGGCGCGGGCAAGACCACCACCTTCAACCTGATCACCGGATTGCTGTCGCTGACGCAGGGCGCGGTTCGGTTCCGCGGCCGCGCTCTGGACGGATTGCCATCGCGGCGGATCGCGCGGCTGGGCCTGGCCCGCACCTTCCAGCACGTCAAGATGATTCCCGACATGACGGTGCTGGAGAACGTCGCGCTCGGCGCGCACACCCGCGGCCACAAGGGTGTGCTGGCGGCGATGCTGCGGACCGACCGCGCCGAGGAACGCATGTTGTTCCGCGAAGCGCAGCGCCAGCTCGAACGCATCGGCATGGGCGCGCACCTGCACGAGCTGGCGGGCAACCTGGCCATGGGCCCGCAGCGGCTGCTGGAGATCGCGCGCGCGCTGTGCGCCGATCCGGCGCTGCTGCTGCTCGACGAGCCGGCGGCCGGGTTGCGCCATCAGGAAAAGCGCGCACTGATCGAGGTGCTGCGGCAGCTGCAGCGCGAAGGCGTGAGCATCCTGCTGGTCGAGCACGACATGGACCTGGTGATGGATGTGTGCGACCGGCTGGTGGTGATGGAGTTCGGCACCCTGCTGATGGAAGGCACGCCGACGGCCGTGCGGCAAAGCCCCAAGGTGCGCGCCGCGTACCTGGGCACGGAACATTGAGCGGCGCGATGACCCACCCCATCCTCAACGTCGAGCGCCTGTGCGCGGGCTATGGCAAGGCCCAGGTGCT
>JAAOZX010000381.1 GCA_012274225.1 Comamonadaceae bacterium
CGACGCTGCCGCGTTAGTCCTGTTGATTCGACAAGGGTGACTTTTGCGCTCCTGTCTTCGCTCCACCGGCACTGCCCAGGTGCAGCCGTGAAACTGGTAGCTCACCCGTCCTGCAACGGCGGCAACTGCCCGACACCCTGCGGCAATTGCCCATCCAAGATCGCGAACACCGCACTGGAACGCAGCACGTGACGCTCGCCGACCTTGAGGTCGCAGTTGGCGTAGGCCAGGCGCTTGCCCATCCGCGTGATGACCACGTGCGCTTCCAGCCAGTCGCCTTCGCGGGCGCTGGAAAGGAAGTCGGCGGTCAGCGAGACGGTGACCTGGCCGCCCCGCTGTCCGCGCGCCAGCGACAGGTTCATTCCAAGCGCCGAATCGGCCATGGTGGTGAGCATCCCCCCATGACAGATGCCCTGGACATTGAGGTGATTGGCTGCAACGCGGAAGGCCAGCACGCCGCTCTGTCCGTCGTCGCGCAGCCGCAGGTACGCCGGCCCCATCTGGCGGAAGTAAGGACCGCCGGCCTCCAGGCGTTTGAAGCCTTCCGGGATGCCGGGCTCCACCGTTTCGGCGATGAGGTAGGGCGCGGGAGGCGATGTCATGGGTTCTTGATTTACAGCGCTGAGCGAGGATGTTAGCATCGTGCCGGCTCTGCGAAACACTGTTCTGCGTAGCAGAACTAGCGCCCACAAAAGCGATCATGGGCATCGCACCCATTTTTCGAAACAAGGCTCCGCCAGGAGCCGCCCCGCCCGGAAGGAGACGTCTGCCATGAGCAGCACCCGCTACGACGTTCGCGGCCGCACCGCCGTCATCACACTCGACTATCCCCCAATCAACGGCCTCGGCGCCGCGTTGCGCACCGGCCTGCTGGCCGCGCTGGACCGCGCTCTCGCCGACAACGACGTCAAGGCCGTCGTCGTCACCGGGGGCGAACGCGCCTTTTCCGGCGGCGCCGACATCAAGGAGTTCGGCACCGCCAACGCCTCGCGCGAGCCGCGCCTGCCGGCGGTGATCGCCGCCTTCGAGGATTCGCCCAAGCCGGTGGTTGCCGCGATTGCCGGGGTGTGCATGGGCGGCGGGCTGGAGCTGGCACTGGGCGCGCACTACCGAGTGGCGAAGGCCGACGCGCAGATCGCGTTGCCGGAAGTCAAGCTTGGTCTGTTGCCCGGCGCGGGTGGAACGCAGCGCCTGCCGCGAGCGATCGGGCTGGAAGCGGCGCTCAACATGATCGTCTCGGGTACCACGGTGCCGGCCGCCAAGCTCAAGGGCACGGCGCTGTTCGATGAGGTGACCGATGGCGATCCGGTGCCCGCCGCGCTGGCGCTGGCCGAGAAGGTGGTGGCCGAGAAGCTGCCGCTCAAGCGGCTGCGTGACGTCAAGATCAAGGATCCGCAAGCCGAGGCTTTCCTGCAGTTCGCGCGCAACAACGTGGCCGCCGCCGCGGGTCCCTATCCGGCCCCGGCCAGGTGCCTGGAAGCCGTCGCCGCGTCGGTGAGCAAGCCCTTCGACGAAGCGCTGCGGCTGGAGCGCGAGGCGTTCATCTCGCTGATGAATACGCCCGAATCGCGGGCCCTGCGCCATGTGTTCGCGGCCGAGCGTGCCGCCGGCAAGATCGCGGACCTGCCCGAAGGCACACCGCTGCGCGAGATCCGCAAGGTGGCGGTGATCGGCGCCGGCACCATGGGCGGCGGCATCACGATGAACTTCCTCAACGCCGGCATCCCGGTGGTGCTGCTGGAGATGAAGCAGGAGGCGATGGACAAGGGCCTCGCGACCATCCGCAAGAACTACGAGAACTCGGCCAAGAAGGGCAAGCTCACCGCCGAGCAGGTCGAGCAGCGCATGGCCCTGGTCCAGCCCACGCTCGACTACGCGCCGTTCGCGCAAGCGGACCTGGTGATCGAAGCCGTGTTCGAGAACATGGAAGTCAAGGAGCAGGTGTTCCACAAGCTCGACGAGGTGTGCAAGCCGGGCGCGATCCTGGCCTCCAACACTTCGTATCTGAACATCGACCGCATCGCCGGCTTCACCCAGCGCCCCGCCGACGTGCTGGGCCTGCACTTCTTCAGCCCGGCCAACGTCATGCGGCTGCTGGAAGTGGTGCGCGGCGGCCGCACCGCGCCCGACGTGCTGGCCACCTGCATGCAGCTGGCCAAGAAGATCAAGAAGGTCGCCGTGGTCTCCGGCGTGTGCGACGGCTTCATCGGCAACCGCATGCTCTCGCGCTACGGCGCCGCGGCCCAGAGCCTGATCAACGCCGGCGCGCTGCCCCAGCAGATCGACGGTGCGCTGCAGAAGTTCGGCCTGGCCATGGGTCCGTTCCGCATGGGTGACCTCGCGGGCCTGGACATCGGCTGGGCCACGCGCAAGCGCAAGGCCGCCGAAGCCGGCATACCGATGAAAGCCATCGTGGCCGACAAGCTGTGCGAGGCCGGGCGCTTCGGCCAGAAGACCGGCGCCGGCTGGTACCGCTACGAGGCGGGCAAGCGCGACGCGATCCCCGACCCGGTGACCGAGCAGCTGATCGGCGAATTCCGCGCCGCCAACGGCATCACGCCGCGCAAGGTGAGCGACGCCGAGGTGGTGGAGCGCTGCATCTACGCCCTGGTCAACGAGGGGGCGCGCATCCTGGCCGAAGGCATTGCGGCGCGCGCCAGCGACATCGACCTGGTGTACCTCAACGGCTATGGCTTCCCCGCCGTGCGCGGCGGCCCGATGCTGTACGCCGACACGGTGGGCCTGCCCAACGTGGTGCGCGCGCTGCAACGCTTCGCGGCCGAGCCGGGCGCCGACCCGTCGTGGCAGCCCGCGCCGCTGCTGCTGCAGCTGGCCGAAGCCGGCAAGACGTTCAACTGAACCCGAGGACTGCAA
>JAAOZX010000382.1 GCA_012274225.1 Comamonadaceae bacterium
CACCGCCGCCAGAGCCAACAGGAAATCGTTCATCGGACTTTCAATGTAGACGCTCGCGCTGTCCAAATTGGAGTCAATCCGACGAGCGGTCGCGTCCGCGGCCCGTCAGGTCGGCCGAGCTGTAACCGTGTATTTCAGGGGATTGGTCAGGCCCGCAGGGTGCCCGCCCAGGCGGCGCCGAAATCGCGCGCGTTCTGTTCCACCGCGGCGCTGTTCATTCCGGGTTGAAAGAGCGCCGAGCCGATGCCGAAGCCGTTGGCGCCGGCTGCGCGATAGCCGGTCATGTTGCCCTTGGTGATGCCGCCGACCGGCAGCAGCAAGGTGTCGGCCGGCAGCACGGCACGCAACGCCTTCACGGCGGCCGGCGGGATCATTTCGGCAGGGAACAGCTTCAGGCCGGCGGCGCCGGCCTGAAGCGCGGCGAAGGCCTCGGTGGCGGTGAGCACGCCGGGCAGGCAGACCATGCCCAGCCGCACCGCCTCGCACACCACCTCAGGATGGAAGTTGGGCGCGACCACCAGCCGGCCGCCGGCGGCATGAACCGGGCCCACCTGGTCGGGCTGCAGGACGGTGCCGGCGCCGACCAGGACGTCGGGAAAGGCAGCCGCCAGGATGCGGATGCTTTCCAGCGGCTCGGGCGAATTCAGCGGAACTTCGAGCAGCCGCCAGCCGCTTGCGACCAGTGCGGCTCCGATGGGCTGCGCCTCGGCCGGCCGCAAACCGCGCAGGATCGCAACCAGTGGACAGGCCGCCAGCGCCGCGGCGAACTGCGAATGGACGGTGCCCACTTTCTAGGTGCCTTCGAGGGTATTGGCGATGGCGCGCAGGCCGCGCCAGGCGGCCTGCGATCCGGCGTTGCGCGTGGCGACGCCCAGGATCCGCAGACCCAGCTCATAGCGCCGGGTCAGCATGTCGGCGCCGACCACGACCACCGGATCGGAGCCGCTGCCCAACTGGTGCAGGCGCAACTCCTCGCCGATCACCAGACCCGACAGGTAGCTCGGCAGGGCAGTCGCGGGCAAGCGGTCGAACAACGCCAGCGTGCGCGCACTGAACGCCGCATGCAACAGGGTGCCGCAGTGCAGGGCATAGTGCACGCCGCGCTCGAAGGCCTCCGCGTCCAGTTCGCCGTCGTCGTGGGGCATGGTGCGCCCGAGTATGGAGTGCTGTCGCAGCAGGCCGTAGATCTCGCCTGTCATGAAGGTGGAAAAGCCCTCGACCCGCCCGCTGGCCACGCGGACCCATTTGCTGTGGGTGCCAGGATGCAGCACCAGCCCCGAGTCCAGGCCGAGCAGATCGAGCGCGCCGAACACCTGAGTCTCCTCGCCCCGCATCACGTCCGGCACGCCGTCGGCTTCGCAACTGAGGCCCGGCACCATGGCGATGCGGCCCGGCTCGACCCAGGCGAGATGGGACGCGATGTCGGCGAAACCGGCGGGGCATTCGCGATAGGGCGCTTCCATCCACCCCTGGCGGCTGCCGGCCATGCCGCAGATGAGGGCCAGCGCGCCGGGCAAGCGCATCCAGTCGCCGCAGGCGTCCTGGAACACCGCCGGAAATCCTCCCGGCGCGACCGTGAGAATGCCGCGCGGCAACGAGCGCTCTTCCTGTACGCGTCCCTGCATGTCGAGGCGCGCGACGCGCAGCGACGAGGTTCCCCAATCGACGGCAATCAGTGGCCTCATGAGAGCGCCTTCAAGTCAATGGTTGTGGCTGCGACATGACTTTGCTGCGCAAAGTGAGTCTCCGCCGCAATCATCGAACCGCGGCGGATCCGCCGCTTGTTCAATGATTGTCCTTGGGGACAAACGACCCGCGCTTGCCGACCAGGAAGTCCAGGTCGGCGCCTTCGTCGGCCTGCAGCACGTGGTCGATGTAGAGCTTCCAGTAGCCCGACGTCATTGGCGGCTCGGGCTTTTTCCAGTCCTTCAGGCGCTGCGCCAGCTCGGCGTCGCTGATGTGCAGCTGGATGCGCCGGTTCGGCACGTCCAGCTCGATCATGTCGCCATTGCGCACGATCGCCAGCGGCCCGCCCGCCGCCGCTTCCGGCGCGGTGTGCAGCACCACGGTGCCGTAGGCCGTTCCGCTCATGCGCGCGTCGCTGATGCGGACCATGTCGGTGATGCCCTTGCGCAGCACCTTGGGCGGCAGCGGCATGTTGCCGACTTCGGCCATGCCGGGATAGCCTTTGGGCCCGCAATTCTTCAGCACCATGACACAGTTCTCGTCGATGTCGAGGCTCTCGTCGTCGATGCGCTGGTGGAAGTCGTCGCTGTTCTCGAACACCACGGCGCGGCCCTTGTGCACCATCAACGCCGGCGTGGCGGCGCTGGGCTTGATCACGGCGCCGCGCGGGGCGAGGTTGCCGCGCAGCACGGCGATGCCGGCGTTGGCCTTGAAGGGCTTGTCCAGCGGCTGGATCACTTCCTGGTTGTAGTTCACCACCTCCGAGACGTTCTCGCCGACGGTCTTGCCGTTGGCGGTCACGGCGTCCAGGTGCAGGTGCTTCGAAATCTCCTTCATCACCACCGGCAGGCCGCCGGCGTAGCAGAAGTCTTCCATCAGGTGCTCGCCCGATGGCTGCAGGTTGACCAGGCAGGGCAGGTGGCTGGCGAGCTTGTCGAAGTCGTCGATCGCGAGTTCGACGCCGATGCGCCGGGCGATCGCGATCAGGTGGATCACGGCATTGGTCGAGCCGCCGATCGCCGCCAGCGTCTTGATGGCGTTCTCGAACGCGTGGCGCGTGAGGATAGCCGACAGCTTCTGGTCCTCGTGCACCATGTCGACGATGCGCCGCCCGGCCATTCGGGCCAGCACGTTGCGCCGGCCGTCCACGGCGGGATAGGCGGCGTTGCCCGGCAAGCCCACACCGAGGGCCTCGACCATGCAGGCCATGGTGCTGGCCGTGCCCATGGTCATGCAGTGCCCGTGGCTGCGGTGCATGCAACTCTCCGCCTCGAAGAAGTCCTGCAGCTTCAGCGTGCCGGCGCGCACCTGCTCGCTCATGCTCCACACGCCGGTGCCCGAGCCCAGCTCCTGGCCGCGCCACTTGCCGTTGAGCATCGGGCCGCCGGACACGCCGATGGTCGGTATGTCGACGCTGGAGGCGCCCATGATCAGTGAAGGCGTGGTCTTGTCGCAGCCCATCAGCAGCACCACGCCGTCGATCGGGTTGCCGCGGATGCTCTCTTCCACGTCCATGCTGGCGAGGTTGCGATACAGCATCGCGGTGGGCCGCAACAGGGTCTCGCCCAGCGACATCACCGGGAATTCGAGCGGGAAGCCGCCCGCCTCGTAAACGCCGATCTTCACCTGCTCGGCCAGCGTGCGGAAATGCGAGTTGCAGGGCGTGAGTTCGCTGAAGGTGTTGCAGATGCCGATCACCGGCCGGCCGTCGAACTGGTCGTGCGGCACGCCCTTGCCTTTGACCCAGCTGCGGTAGGCGAAGCCGTCGCGGTCCTGGCGGCCGAACCATTGCTGGCTGCGCAGTTCCTCGGGCTTCTTTTTGCGGGGGGGACTGGAAGAACTGCTCACGGGTGAATCCTCAGATGAATGATCTCGGGCCAACGCACCGCGCGCGCGGCCGAGGCGCGCAACGCGGCTCTATTCCTTGACGGCGCCGGTCATGCCGGAGACGTAGTACTCGACAAAGAAGGAATAGATGATCGCCACCGGCAGCGAGCCCATCAGGGCGCCCGCCATCAGCGCACCCCAATGATAGACGTCGCCATCCACCAGCTCGGTGACGACGCCCACGGCAATGGTCTTGGTCTCTGACGACGAGATGAAGGTGAGGGCGTAGATGAACTCGTTCCACGACAGCGTGAAGGCGAAGATGCCCGCCGAGATCAGGCCCGGCACGGCCAGCGGCAGGATGATCTTCCACAGGATCTCGAAGCGTGTGGCCCCGTCGATGAGAGCGCATTCCTCGAGCTCGTAGGGGATCGAGCGGAAATACCCCATCAACAGCCAGGTGCTGAACGGGATCAGGAACGTGGGGTAGGTCAGGATCAGCGCCCAGCGGGTGTCGAACAGCCCCAGCTGGAAGACGATCGCCGCCAGCGGGATGAACAGGATCGACGGCGGCACCAGATAGGCCAGGAAGATGGAGAGGCCCACCTGTCGCGAACCCTTGAAGCGCAGCCGCTCGATCGCATAGGCTGCCAGCACCGAGGCGGCCAGCGACGCGAAAGTGGAGATCACCGAGACAAAGATGGTGTTCCACAGCCAGGAGGGATAGGACGTCTCGAAGAACAGCTTCTTGAAGTGCGCCAGCGTCGGGCCGATCACCAGGAAAGGATTGCCTTCCCGGGAGATCAGTTCGCCATCGGGCTTGAAGGCGGTGATCGCCATCCAGTAGAACGGGAACAGCAGCACGAAGACGAAGACGCCCAGCGGGAGGAACACCGTCACCACGCGGCGCGGCACGGTGTCCAGAAAGCTCATGCCCTCGGTATTGTTGTCGGGTTGTTTCATGGGTGAGCTTACTTGTCGCTGCCGCCCTGTTGCCAGGCGCGGCGCTGCAGGCCGAAATAGCTGAACAGGATGGAGGCCAGCAGGAACGGAATCATGGCGATGGCGATGGCGGCACCTTCGCCGAGCGAGCCGCCGGGAATCGCGCGCTGGAACGACAGGGTGGCCATCAGGTGGGTGGCGTTGAGCGGGCCGCCGCGCGTCAGCACGTAGATCAGCTGGAAGTCGGTGAAGGTGAACAGCACCGAGAAAGTCATCACCACGGCAATGATGGGCGTCAGCAGCGGCAGGGTGATATAGCGAAAGCGCTGCCAGCCGGTGGCGCCGTCGATGGCGGCCGCCTCGTACAGCGAGGGCGAGATCGTCTGCAGGCCCGCCAGCAGCGTGATGGCCACGAAGGGCACGCCGCGCCACACATTGGCGGCGATGGTGGAGAGCCGGGCGTTCCAGGGATTGCCCAGGAAATCGATGTAGGTGTTGATCAGTCCCATCTTCACCAGCACCCAGCTGATCACGGAGAACTGCGAGTCGTAGATCCACCAGAACGCGATGGCCGACAGCGCGGTGGGCACGATGTAGGGCAGCAGGATCACCGTGCGGAAGAAAGTCTTGAACGGCAGCTTCTCGTTCAGCAGCAGCGCCAGCCACAGGCCCAGGACGAACTTCAGCACGCTGGCGACCACCGTGTAGAACAGCGTGTTGAACAGAACCAGCCGGGTGACGTCGTCCTGAAACAGGAATTGGTAGTTCTCCAGCCCGATCCATTGCCCGGTCCGGCCGATCTTGGTGTCGGTGAACCCCAGCCAGACGCCCAGCATCAGCGGATAGGTGAGGAACACCAGCAGCAGCAGGCCGGCCGGCACCATGAACAGCAGGCCCAGCGCATTGCGGCTGTTTTGCATTCTTTGCAGGAGGCGCACTTGGTTTCCAGTCCCGGTATCGAATCAGGTGAGAAGGTTCTGCCGCCGCTCGCCCAGCGGCGGGCGGGCGGCAAAACGCGGCGCGCGCAGGCGCGCCGCAGCGCATCAGACCTTGTAGTAGCGCTCGGCGCGCTTCTGTGCGCGCTCGGCCGCTTCCTTCGGCGACTTGGAGCCGCTGGCCGCCTCGGCCACCATGTCCAGGACGATGAAGTCGGCGATCGACGCCGCCGACGCGTAGCCCAGCTTGCCGGCATAGCCGCAGGGCAGCATGATCTTCATCGCATCGCGGTAAGGTGTGTTCTTGGGATCGACCGTCCAGATCGGATTGGCTTCGTAGGCCTTGAGCGGATGGCAGGTATAGCCATTGCTGGCCTGCATCCAGGGGCCGTACTGCGGTTCCTCCATCATGAACCGCAGGAACTCCTTGGCGGCCTTCGGGTACTTGGAGTACTTGTAGATCATCTGGTTGAAGAACAGATTGAACTCGGTGGGCTTGCCAACCGGCCCGATCGGGAAGTTGGCGTGCTGGATGTCCTTGGCCATCTCCAGCAGCTTGGCGTCGGTCGAGTTCTTGGCGGCGTAATAGATCGAAATGCCGTTGGCCGTGACGCTGACCTGGTTGTCCAGGAAGGCCTTGTTGTTGTTCGGGTCCAGCCAGGACAGCGTGCCGGGCACGAACGTCGGGTACAGCTCCTTGGCGTACTCCAGCGCCTTGATCGTTTCGGGGCTGTCGATCACGACCTGGTTCTTTTCGTTGACCAGCTTGCCGCCGTGCGACCACACCAGCCAGTGGGCCCATGCCTGGTCGCCGGTGGCGTGGCCCAGCGCGAACCCGCCCGGCGTGCCCTTTTCCTTCAACGCCTTCATCAGCTTGAGGAAGCCCGGCAGGTCCTTCGGGAAACTGTCGAAGCCGGCCGCCTTGACCTGGCTTTCGCGGTAGACGATGGCGTTGCCGGCGCAGCCCAGCGGGACGCCGATCCACTTCTTGCCGTCGGGCTTCAGGTACTGCTCGCACACCGGGTACCAGCCGCCGTACTTCTTGCCCAGATAGTTGCAGACGTCGGTGACGTCGACCAGCTTGTCCGGGTACAGGTTGGCGTCGTCGTTGGTGGACAGGATGATGTCCGGGCCGGCGCCGGCGTTGGCCGCCACCGCCGCCTTCGGGCGCACGTCTTCCCAGCCTTCGTTGTCCACGCGCACTTCGATGCCGTACTGCGCGGTGAATTTCTTGACGTTGGCCATGTACTGGTCTTCGTCGCCCTGCACGAAGCGCTTCCAGCGCAGCACCCTCAGCTTGGCGCCCTTTTCGGGCTGGTTGCTCCACTGCGCGCTGGCGGTGCTGGGCCAGAGGACGGGAAGCGAGGCGGCGGCGGCGGCGGCCGATGTCTTCTTGAGGAACTTGCGGCGGTTGTCGTTGGACATGGTGTTGTCTCCTTTTTGCTTGGGGGTCGGGGAAAAACGGAACCGGGGTACTGCTTGCCGGCGGCTTCAGGCCGACAGGCGCATGCCGCTGGCGGCGTCGAACAAATGAGCGCGGCCGGGGTCCGGCCGCAGCCGGATCATTTCACCGGGACGGAAGGCGTGACGGTCGCGAAAGACGCTGGCGACCTCGACACCCCCGATCTTGGTGAAGACCTGGGTGTCGGCACCGGTAGGTTCCACCACCACGACCTCGGCGGCCACGCCGTCGTCGCCCGTGGCTAATTCGATGTGCTCGGGCCGCGTGCCGTAAATCACGTTCTGGCCGTCCTGGCCGCCGCCGCCCGGTGCCGGCAGCCACACACCGCCGGGGAATTCCACCTGGGAATCGCTACCCGAGCGCCGCAGCACGCCGGGCATGAAGTTCATCGCCGGCGAGCCGATGAAGCCGGCGACGAACTGGTTGGCGGGATGGTCGTAAACGTCCAGCGGCGAACCGGTCTGCTCGACGATGCCGTCGCGCATCACCACGATCTTGTCGGCCATGGTCATGGCCTCGATCTGGTCGTGCGTGACATAGACCGAGGTGGTCTTCAGGCGCTGGTGCAGTTCCCTGATCTCGGTGCGCATCTGCACCCGCAGCTTGGCGTCCAGGTTGGACAGCGGTTCGTCGAACAGGAACACCTGGGGGTCGCGCACGATGCACCGGCCCATGGCCACGCGCTGGCGCTGGCCGCCGGAGAGCTGGCGCGGGAAGCGGTCGAGCAGGTCATTCAGGCCCAGGATGTCGGCGGCCTTGCGCACCCGCTCATCGGCGAGTGCCTTGGGCTGGCGCGCCAGCATCAGGCTGAAGCTCATGTTGTCGCGCACCGTCATGTGGGGATACAGCGCGTAGTTCTGGAACACCATCGCGATATCGCGTTCCTTGGGCATCATGTTGTTGACGACCCGCCCGCCGATCAGGATCTCGCCGCCGCTGATTTCCTCCAGCCCGGCGATCATGCGCAGCAGAGTGGACTTGCCGCAGCCCGACGGTCCGACCAGGACCGTGAACGCGCCATCCTCCATGTCGATATCCACGCCGCGAATGATGGGGGTCGTGCCGAAATATTTTTCGACTTTTCTGATTTCGACTGCGGCCATGGTCTCCGGAGCGGGGTTGATTGTTGTTGAAAGCCAGCGACCTTGTAGCATGAATGAAAGATCGCGTCATCAGGATCAACGGCGGTAAGGGAGCCATCGACCGTGGCACAATCGTATGACCATATGATCTTTGGACCGTGCGGGGTTAACCCCTAACAGGCTGGCTCGGGGCGAGGGACTCAGAGGCGTGATCAGAACAATGAAAAACGTCCACGGTAATACCGTGGATCATCTCGGCGAGGCCATCGTCGCGGGTCGCTATCCGGCCGGGTCAGCCATTCCCGCCGCGCCTCGCCTTTGCGAGGAGCTGGGGGTCAGCCGCACGGTGATTCGCGAGTCCGTGAAGTCGCTGGTGGCCAAGGGCCTGGTGTCCACCGGGCCCAAGGTGGGCACCCGGGTACTTTCGGAGGACCAGTGGAACTGGTTCGACCCGGACGTCGTCCTCTGGAAATCGAAATCGGGCCTGACGCGCGAGTTCCTGCGCGATCTGCAGGACCTGCGCCGCATCCTGGAGCCGGCGGCTGTCCGGATGGCGGCGGATCGGGCCACGGCGCGCGACTTGGCCGACATCGAGGCTGCGTACGAAGGGATGCGCAAGGCGGTAGCGGAGGGCGGCGACTACGTGGCCCATGACCTGGCCTTTCACCAGGGCCTGCTGCGCGCATCGCACAACCGGATGATCGTGCAGATGAGCAAGGTGCTCAGTGCGTTGTTGCGCACCAGTTTCGAAGTCTCAACCAGTCGCAAGGACGGCCCCAGGAGTTCGTTGCCGCTGCACCGCGCCGTGCTGGACTCGGTCATCGCGCACAATCCCGCGAAGGCCGAAAAGGCCATCCTGGTCCTGATCGACGGCG
>JAAOZX010000383.1 GCA_012274225.1 Comamonadaceae bacterium
CCTGGCGAACCCGGTGGTCGCCACCACGCTGGGTGCGGGGGCGGCGATTCCGATCCAGATCCGCAATCTCAACGGGGCGCCCGGCGCCAACCGCTGCACCACCACCACCGATTGCCCGGGGGTTGCCGATCTGTTCAACCGGTTCTGGGTCGAGAAATCGGTGACACCGGTGACGTTCATGCGAGCCGTCACCAAGGGCCGCATCGGCATGGAAGGCCATCCGGTGTGCAACGGCCTGCTTGGCTGCCCGGCGCCGGTCTTCCTGGCGGGAAGCACGTCGCCGACGTACGCCAACATTCCGGTGCGCAGCGAAGTGGCGGATTTCGCCTACCTGGGAACGGCGACTCCAACCGCGGCGCTGGTCGGTGACCAGCGCCGGCAGGTGGTGGATTTCGCCACCAAGTGCAACGTCTGCCACAGCGGCACGGTCGTCAACAACGGGACACCGATTCCGCGCCTCAGTTTGCACGGCAACCAACGCAACGAGAACCCGAAGCTCTGCGTGATGTGCCACAACCCGAATCAGACCGACGTGCCTTACCGTGTGGCCACCGTGGGGACCGCGTTGGATCCGCGGATCTCAGGCCCGGAGGTCTCGCTCGACTTCAAGCGCATGGTCCATTCCATCCATGCCGGTGGGTTCAGGAGGACGCCATTCGTCGTCATCGGATTCCAGTCGTCGGTCAACGACTTCAGCGGCGTCCGGTTCCCGGGCCAATTGCGCAATTGCGTGACCTGCCACATCGACAATAACGGCAAGGGGACGTTCGAGCTGCCATTGCAGGCGTCCGTGCTGGGCTCCACGGTGACGACCAACAGCGCGTTCGCCGTTACCGCACCACTCATCCGAACGATCAACGTCAATCCATTCGATGACCTGAAGATCACGCCGACTGCGGCGGCCTGTTCCGGCTGCCACGACAGCTCGGAGGTCAGGTCCCACATGATCAGAACGGGCGGCGCATCGTTCAGCACGCTGCAGCAGAACATCGGCACGACGGTCAACGAACGCTGCGCGTCGTGCCACGGGCCTGGGAAGGAAGAGGACGTCCGCAGGGCCCACGAGATCCGCCGCGCTGGCGGCGGCGGCCGCGGTTGACGGCACGGTTATCAACACCTGCGAGCAGCCGGGCCCCTGGCCCGGCTTTCGATTGCCGGTCGCCGCGTTGCCGCGACGCTTGGCATTTCCGTCAGGGCCCGCAGCTGCGTCGTTACCGGTTCGCCGGCACCAGCACCACCGGGTCGGAGGTCTTTGGCTCGATCGTCACCGAGTCGCTGCCGGGCGGCAATACGACCGTTTCCACTTCGCGCAGCACACCGCCTCCGGCAACACTGCCCGTGGTGTTGCCGAAGCCCATGACGCGCGCCTTGCAGGCGGCCTTGTCCTCGCCCTTCAGGACGTCGCAACGGGCAGTCGCATTCGCGTCGAACCGGGCCTGGTTGTTGTCCAGCACGCCGCGCTGCTTGTCGGCCTGGGCATTGCGCGCTTCGCGCAGGCAGGTGTCGCGGTCCTGCTGGGTGTTGCCGCTCAGGCAGGATTGCACTTCGTGCCGGTAGCTGCCGCTGTCATCGATGCCGGTGGGGCTGGTTGCGACCTGGGCCGTCGCCGCCGTCATCGCGAGCAGGGCGGCGACGCCGAACGACAGGATGCTCTTGTGCGAGTGGCCATTGGCGGGTGCGGTCATGAGGAACTCCTTGAAGGATGAATGCTCCAGTCTAGGAGGGGGCTCCGCCCGGCCGTGCCGGAAATAACACCGCTCTTGCGGCAGCGTGCAACGGCTCATGTCGTAGGACGGCGCCGTCAAGCGCGGCGCACCCTGGGCGCAAGTCATTGCAATGAAAACACGATGCAGCCTGGGCTCGCGCTTGGGGCGCGCATGCCTCTTCGGCGGTAGGGCAAGTCCCACGCCGCCACGCGACAAGAGCGCACGCTGAGCCATTACCGGCGACTACGCATGCAGCCGGTGCCGGCGGCCATATTGCGTTCACCCGTTCGTTCCTGGCGGCGGGTGGTCGGAACCGCGAGGGCCGGCCCGCTAGCAACAACACGCCGTTCGCGGCAAAGGAGTCTGTATGAACTTGATTATCTGGTTGATCGTAGGCGGGATCGTGGGCTGGCTGGCCAGCATGATCATGAGGACCGACGGACAGCAGGGCATCATCCTGAACGTGGTCGTCGGCATCGTCGGCGCGTTCATCGGCGGCTGGCTGATTTCGCCCATGGTCGGCACCGGCACCATCAACGACGGCTTCACCATCGGCTCGTTCGTCGTGTCGCTGATCGGCGCCGTCATCCTGCTGGCGATCGTCAACCTGTTCCGCCGCGGCCGGGTTCGCTAAGCGGGCATCGGGCCTGCCGGTTGGCCACCGGCCGCAGGCCCGCGCTGCCTCAGGCGTAAGCGACGCCCGCAGCCGCCAGCGCCATCATGTTCACCACCCGGCGCACCGTGGACGAGGGATTGAGCACGTGGACCGGGCGGGCCGCGCCCAGCAGGATCGGGCCCACGGTGATGCCGTGGCCGCCGGTCATTTTCAGCACGTTGAACAGAATGTTGGCCGAATCCAGGTTCGGGCAAATCAGCAGATTGGCTTCACCGCTCAGGGTGCTTTCCATCAGGCTGCCGCGCCGCACGCTGTCCGACAAGGCGGAGTCGCCCTGCATTTCGCCGTCGCATTCCACCTCGGGCGCCATCCGCGCGAAGAGGTCGCGCGCCAGCCGCATCTTGCGGGCCGAGGCGCGGCTGGATGAGCCGAAGTTGCTGTGCGACAGAAAGGCCACTTTCGGCGGCAGGCCGAAGCGGCGTATTTCCTCCACGGCCATCACCGCGATGCTGGCCAGCAGCTCGGCGCCCGGATCCTCGTTGACATAGGTGTCGGCAATGAACAGCGTGCGGTCCTGCAGCATCAGCGCGTTGAGCGCTGCGAAGCCGGGCGCGCCCCTGGCGGTGCCGATCACATTGGTGATGTGGTCCAGGTGCTGGTCGAAGCGGCCGACCAGGCCGCACAGCATGGCATCGGCGTCGCCCAACTGCACCGACAACGCGCCGATCAGGGTGTTGGAACGGCGCACCGCGGCCTTGGCGGCCTCGGGCGTGACGCCGTGGCGGCCCATCATGCGGTGATAGGTTTCCCAGTACAGCCGGAAGCGCATGTCGCTTTCCGGATTGACGCATTCCACGTCCTGGCCCAGCTTCATCCGCAGGCCGGCCTTGGCGATGCGCGCCTCGATCACGGCCGGGCGGCCGATCAGGATGGGCTTGGCCACGCCGTCTTCCAGCCCCAGTTGAACGGCGCGCAGCACCCGCTCGTCCTCGCCTTCGGCAAAGATCACGCGCTTGAGCGGCGCGACCTTGGCGGCCTCGAACACCGGCCGCATGATCATGCCGGTCTGGTAGACGAAACGCGTCAGGGTCTGGCGATA
>JAAOZX010000384.1 GCA_012274225.1 Comamonadaceae bacterium
GAGGCGATCTTGTGCTCGCTTTCCCTGCGTATCAGGAAATGGACCACCGCGCCCTTGCGCTCCAGGAGTTTCGCCACGAGGCGTTTGCCGATGAAACCGGTCGCGCCGGTGACGAAATACCGCATGAATGACCTCCGTGAATTCCTGGTTGGCAGGGGCATTCTTGCCGAATGCCCGGACCCCAACATTCCGCACAAACCCGCCCGCGGCGGCCCTTGCGCGCCAGTGGGCGCCTCCCCGATGGGTCCCGGCCAGTTAGTGCGGGACGTCTAGCGATTTAGAACACGCCACCTACACCGCGTCCAGCCCGGCGCATACAGTGATTGTGTATCGCCGCTGAAGGATTTCAGCAGCCAACAACCCACGTTTGGAGGACACCATGGTCACGAAGATGAAAAAAGAAGCCGCCAGCAGCAAGTCCGGCGCAGCGCAACTCGGTTCCATCAAGGAGTCGGCCCAGCAGATCTGGCTGGCCGGCCTCGGCGCATTCGCGAAGGCCCAGGAAGAAGGCGGCAAGGTGTTTGACAACCTTGTGAAGGAAGGCAGTTCGCTGCAGCGCAAGACGCAGGCAGCCGCCGAAGAGCGCATTTCCGAGGCCACCAGCCGCATGGCCAGCATGGCCACCGACATTTCCTCGAAGGCATCGGGCCAGTGGGACAAACTGGAAGGCATTTTCGAGGAGCGGGTGGCCAAGGCGCTCAAGAAGCTGGGTGTGCCGTCGGCCAAGGAGATCGACGTTCTGATCGAGCGGATCGACGAACTCAATCGCAGCGTCGCCAGGCTCAGTGGGAAGGCACCGGCGCGACACGCTCCGGCAAAGCGCGCAGCCAAGACCGTCGCGAAGCGGGCCAGCTCACGCAAATGAGCCGGCAAGGGCCCGGACAACACCAAGGCGCTTCGGCGCCTTTCTTCTTGCCCGCTCCCATGTTGCAGCGCAGCACCCGGGCCTGCGCGAGCCCCCTACACTGAACCTCATGAAGAGCCGGAAATCGACTGGGCCGAAGATCGCGCTGGCGCTGGCCGGAGGCGGACCGCTGGGGGCCATTTATGAGATTGGCGCGCTGTGCGCGCTCGATGAGGCGCTCGAAGGCCTGGACTTCAACCGTCTGCACCATTACGTCGGCGTCTCGGCCGGCGGTTTCATCGCGGCCGGTCTGGCCAACGGGATCACGCCGCGCCAGTTGTGCACGGCCTTCATTCACAGCGATAGCGCAACCGACGAGGTGTTCGACCCCTCCTGGCTGATGGTGCCGGCGTACCGCGAATTCGCCCGGCGCGGCGCCATGCTTCCCGGCTTGGCTGCTTCGGCGCTGTGGCGCGCGACATTGGGTCGCAAATCGCTGCTCAATGCCATCGGCCAGCTCGGTCCCGCCCTGCCCACCGGAATCTTTTCGAACGAGCAGATCGACCTTCGCCTGGCAAACCTCTTTTCGCGCCCCGGTCGCACCAACGACTTTCGCCGGCTCAAGACCCGCCTGACCCTGGTTGCGACCGACCTGGACACGGGCGAGGCCGCGCCCTTCGGGCGGCCGGGCTGGGACCACGTTCCCATCTCCAAGGCCGTGCAGGCCAGTTCGGCGCTGCCCGGATTGTTTCCGCCGGTGGAGATCGACCATCGGCACTTCGTCGACGGCGCGCTCAAGAAGACCCTGCACGCGTCGGTCGCGCTGGAAGAAGGCGTGAACCTGATGCTGTGCCTCAATCCCCTGGTGCCTTTCCATTCGGGCGAGGCCGCCATTCCGCGCATCGCCGAAGGCGGGCTGCCAACGGTGCTCAGCCAGACCTTCCGCTCGCTCGTTCACTCGCGGATGGCGTTGGGAATGAAGCACTATGAGCGCGCCTATCCGGGGACCGATATCGTGCTGATCGAGCCCGACCATCGCGATCCGGAGCTGTATCTGGCCAACACCATCAGCTACGGCCAGCGCCGTCACTTGGCCGAGCACGCGTACCAGCAAACCCGCGCCCTGCTGCGCTCCGACGGCGCAGCGCTGGGCGCCCGCCTAGCCCGACACGGCGTCGGGCTGCGGGCCGATGTGCTGCGCGACCACGGCCGTCACCTGGTCGGCGCACCTCATCCGGCCGGGCGCGTCGCCGAAGCCATGGCCTCCCTGCACCAGGGCCTGGACGAACTCGCCCAAGCTTTGGAACCGACCCTGCGCCCGGCGCGTTGAGCATGGCCCGAAAGCCGCCTCGCCGAACCGCCGAGCGCATCCTGGAGGTCGCGCTCGACCTGTTCAACCGGTTCGGCGAGCCGAATGTCTCGACCACATTGATTTCAGCCGAACTTCACATCAGCCCCGGCAACCTCTACTACCACTATCCAGCCAAGGACGAACTGATCAATGCGCTGTTCGACCGCTACGAGCGTTCGCTGAATGAACTGCTCAATGCCAGCGACGAACTGCGCGACGTCGAGCACGCCTGGTTCTTCATGCACTCGCTGTTCGAATTGATCTGGCAGTACCGCTCTCTCTACCGCGACCTCAACGACCTGCTGTCCAAGAACCGGCGTCTGGAAACGCATTTCCAGTGGGTGCTGAAGAACAAGGCCCATGCCGTCAAGGCCATGCTCGACAGCATGAGCCGGGCGGGGACGGTGGCCATCGACTCGCGCGAGGTCGAGGCCACCGCGACGTGCATGGTGGTGGTGCTCACCTATTGGCTGAGCTATGAATACGTTCGGGACCCGCGTCGGGCGCTCGAACCGGAGAGCGCGCAGATTGCGCTCCTGCGCGGGGCGCAGCATGTGCTCAATTTACTGGTCCCCTATCTCGAGCCGGGGCAGAAGATGCATCTTTTGGCGTTGGTAGAAGCCTACAACCATGCCGGGGGTCCAGAATGACAGACCAGGAGACAACCATGGCGAAATGGACCGTGTTCCCCCATCTGAGCGATTACCAGTTCGACGCCGCCAGCACCGGCAAGCATTGGACTCGCCTGCACGCGGGCGACGCCGAGCCGATGCCAAAGGATCCGGCCGTGCTCGAGGCCTGGGTGCTGCTGCACAACGGCGAGTTCCAGAAGGCACGGGAAGCGGGGCTGGATGCGGGCGGGGACGGCATCACGGCGGCCAACAAGGCCACCTGCATGTACGCCAATTACCTGGAGAAGAAAGAGCGGAACAAGCTGGATCTCTTCATGGAGGTCGCGCAACGGGCCGAAGCGCAGGCGATGGAGCAGGCGAAAAACCCCAACGCCTGGTATTGGCAGGCCTATGCCCTGGGCCGTTACAGCCAGGGCATCAGCGTCGCCAAGGCCTTGGCGCAGGGCCTGGGGGGCAAGGTCAAGGAAGCACTCGAAAGGACCATCAAGCTGCAGCCCAAGCATGCGGATGCCCACATCGCGCTGGGTGCGTTCCATGCGGAAGTCATTGACAAGGTCGGCGCCCTGATCGGCGGCATGACCTATGGGGCGAAGAAGGACGTCGGCCTGAAGCTGTTCCAGGACGCCCTGCAGATCAACCCCCACTCGGCCATCGCGATGATCGAATACGCCAATGGGTTGCTGATGCTCGAAGGGGACAAGAAGATGAAGGAAGCCACCCGGCTGTATGAGCAGGCGGCGGCCAGCAAACCCATCGATGCCATGGAGCGGCTGGACGTGGACCTGGCACGGGCCGAGCTCGACGATTAGCGTCGCTCGCGCCGGGCTCCGGCGCACTGTTGGGTTTCGCGCCTACACACCGGTGCGCGCAATCCGGCCACCATGGGCGCATGAATATCTTCGAAGCTCTGCGCGTCAGCCATGAAACCCAGCGCGAGTTGTCCGCACACCTGCTGGCCAGCGAGCCCGGCACGCCCGAGCGCTCCCGCGTCTTTCTGGAGCTCCACCGCGAACTGCTGGCTCACGAAACCGCCGAAGAGCGCTGCTTCTATGTACCGCTGTTCGAGCACGACACAACCGTGGACGCTGCGCGCCATGCCATCTCCGAGCACCACCAGATGGACGAAATGGTGGAAGACCTGGAGCAGCAGGAGCCGAACGCCCCAGGTTGGATGGCCGGCGCGAAGAAACTGTGCGAGAAGATCGAGCACCACCTGAAGGAAGAGGAAAACAAGTTCTTCCAGGAGGCCGGCAAGGTGCTGACCGAGCAGCAAAAACTCTCCCTGGCGAAAGACTACGAGGCCGAGTTCCTGACCCTGCGGACCCAGGCAGACTGACCTTGCCTCGCCCTGTCGTTCAGCCGCCCAGCCACGGCAGCATCAGCGTAAGCCATGCAAGCTTGCTGTATTCGGGTTCGAATTCGTCGATGATCTTCTGCGGCTGCGGGCACAACGAAGTGGCGCTGATCACGCCGAACTGGACCCCGCCGCCGTAGCTCAGGATCGAAACGCCCAGTCCGACGTCGCCCGATTGGGGCACCCAGAACATGCACTGCTCCAGGGTCGATCCCAGGAGTTTCAGCTTCTCGCGCGGTCCGGGCACATTGGTAACGACGGCCGTCGTCTTGCTGCCGAACAGGTCGAGCAGGGCATCCTGGGCCGGTTTGGTCATCAGGCCCGCCACCGCCAGCAAAGCGTACGTCAGGAACGGCTGGGTGCTGCCCTTGAGCGCGTTCATCCTGCGTCGCACCTCGTAGACGCGCTCGACCGGATTGGCGATCCCGATCGGCAATACCAGCGGCACCAGCCCGAAGCGATTGCCCAGGTCATGCGAATGCTCTGCGGTCCGCAGGTTCACCGGAACCATCGCGCGGATTTCCTGGCCCGCCGTCGCGTCGCCGTGGGAGCGAAGGTAAGCGCCGATGGCGCCGGCCACGCAGCTGAGCAGCACGTCGTTGACCGAGCAGTTGAGCGCTTTGCCCACGGCCTTCACATCGTCCAGTGGAATTGGCGGGCACCATGCCACCTGCTTGGCCATACCGGGCTTGCCCTTCAACCGGGTAGCCGAATCGTCCGGCATGAGTGCCAGGGCTGCGGCATCGGTTACCACCTGCCACGCCAGCCGACCCACGCCCAGTGCGCCCGCCGTTGCTCTCTGGGGGTCGAGCAGCAGCCCGAGCGAGCGCGCCGCAGCCGCCCCCGCGACGCCGAGCGCCTTGAGGCTCATGTCGGCCAGCGGCTTGACCAGTCCCTGCGGCGTCCAGTCCTCGGCGCCGGCCGCAGCTTGGCTGCGCTGGCGGGCCGGTGGCGGCGCGCCGCCATCCATCAGCGACATGGTGACCGCGATCAGGGCGATGCCGTCGGCAATGCAATGATGAATCCGCGCAATGAGCGCGCTGCCGCCGTCATAGTCCTCGACCAGGTGGAACTGCCACAGCGGATGCTTGCGATCCAGCGGCCGCATCGCCAGTTCGGCGACCCGCGCCTGCAATGCCATCTGTTCCAGGCCCTTGCCGCGGCGCGGCAGCTTTTCGCGCACGACGTGACGGGCGATGTCGAACTGCGGATCCTCGGACCAGGTAACCCCCGTGGCATGCTCCTGGACGCGCTGTCGGAACCGGCTGTAGCGCAGCAACCGGTCCTCCACGCGCTGGCGCAGGTGGGCATAACGGATGCCCGGCTCGAAGGTCCAGACGCCGATGATCATCATGAGATTGGCCGGCGAGTCCATCCGCAGCCAGGCGGTGTCGACCTTGGTCATGCGCTCGCCGGAGTACGCCAGCATGCTCTTGGCAGCTTCCAGCGCAGCGCGCCCCAGGTCGCCTGGGTGCGTGCTGTCGGTCTCGGCGGCTCGCCGGGCAACTTTGCGGATAACCATGGACCCTCCGGTGGGCTGCGGTCGCTTCCTCGCCATTCTGGCCGGGCCGACGCCGTAAGATACCGCGATTTACCCGCAGCACCGCGGCGAACCCGCCCGTCCAACGAGAAGGAGCATTCATGGCCGATCTGAAAGCCGCATTCGAAGCCGCGGTCGCCGGTTCCAAGAACCTGAGCGAGCGCCCCGACAACGCCACGTTGCTGAAGCTCTATGCGCTGTACAAGCAGGCAACCGCAGGCGACAACGCCGAAAAGAAGCCGGGCTTCAGTGACATGGTGGGCCGCGCCAAATGGGACGCGTGGAACGGCCTGAAAGGCAGCTCCAGCGAAGCTGCGATGCAGCAGTACATCGATCTGGTCGAGTCGCTCAGCTGAAGCGGGCCTTCAGGACTTGCGAGCGACGATGCCGCGCTGATGGAGGCCGGCAATCTGTTCGGCCGTCAGGCCCAGTTCGCGCAGCACGCTATCGGTGTCCTGTCCCAGGTCCGGCGCGTTGCGGCGGTGCCGGCCCGGTGTCGCGGAGAGCTTGGGCACGATGCCCGGCACTGTGAGCGTGGTCCGGTCCTTCATCTCGATTTCGGCCAGCATGCCGCGCGCCCGGTAGTGCGGGTCGGCGGCAATGTCCGCCACCGTGTAGATGCGCCCGGCCGGAACGGACGCCGCGTCCAGCGCCGACAGCACCTCGGTCACCGTGCGCTGTCGCGCCCACTCGCCGATGGCCGCGTCGATTTCGTCGACCCGGACGACCCGGCCGGCATTGTCCGCCAGGCCCGGATCGGACCCCAGGTCGCCACGGCCGATCGCGGCCATCAGGCGTCTGAAGATGCTGTCGCCATTGCCCGCGATGATCGCGTAACCACCATCGCTGCAACGATACGCATTGGTCGGCGCAATCCCGGGCAGGGCGCTGCCGGCCGGTCCCCGCACCGCGCCAAAAGCGCTGTATTCCGGCAAGAGGCTTTCCATGCAGTTGAACACCGCTTCGTACAGCGCCACGTCGATAATCTGCCCGCGCCCGCTGACGTGGCGGTGCTGCAGCGCCATCAGGATGCCGATGACGCCGTGCAGCGCCGCGAGCGTGTCGCCGATGCTCACCCCCACGCGGACCGGCACGCGGCCGGGTTCGCCCGTCAGGTGGCGCAGGCCGCCCATGGCCTCGGCCACCACGCCGAAACCCGGCCTGTCGCGGTACGGCCCGGTCTGTCCATAGCCGCTGATGCGCAGCACGATCAGCCGGGGGTTGAGTTTCAGCAGGTCGGCGGGCGCAAGTCCCCAGCCTTCGAGCGCGCCCGGACGAAAGTTCTCGATCAGCACATCGGCATCCCGGGCGAGCTGGCGAACAATGCCCTGTGCTTGGGGATCTTTCAGGTCCAGCGCCAGCGAGCGCTTGTTGCGCGATTGAACCTGCCACCACACCGAAGTCCCGTCCTTGAGCAGCCGCCAGCGGCGCAGCGGGTCGCCCCCGGTCGTCTCGGGATGCCTCGGGTCGGGCGGCGTCTCGACCTTGATGACATCGGCGCCGAAGTCGCCCAGTGTTCGGGCGGCGAACGGGCCCGCGATCAATTGGCCGAGTTCCAGGACCTTGATGCCGTCCAGAGCTCCGGCGGCCGTTTGCGAACCGGCGCCGTCTCTCGCGGCATCCTGCTGCCCAGAGTCGCTGCTCATGGCTAGGCCTTCTTCTTGTGCGTCTTCCGGGTTGCCGCGCGCTTGGTGACGACCTTGTCGAAAGCCTTGGCCGGCTCCTCATGGGCCAGCAGCAGGTCGAGGTTGTGGACGATCTCGGTCTCGATCCGGTGCCTGAAGGCGGCCAGCAGGAAACCCAGGTGCGCGTCGAGCACGAACTTGTCCTTGCTCACCTTCAGCTCCCCGTGGGCCCCGGTGCGCTTGAAGCTCACGACATCCGATGTCTTGCCCTCCTCGTAGACGCATTCCATGTCGAATTCCTGCTCGGCAGCCTCGGCCCACTTGAAGGCGAGCTTGCGCGCGACAGCCAGCCCCAGCGCATGGTGACGGGTGATGTGGATGTCAGACACTGCGGTCTCCTGCGGCCAGGGGAGCAAGTAAGAAAGTCGAAACAGTCAACGGGTTTCCTCCAGCAGCCGGTGGCGTTCGTCCTCGGGCAATGCGGCCAGTCGCTTCACGGCATCATAGAACCGCAGCCAGTCCCGGCCCTCGCGCTCGAAGACCGCTTCGAAACCCGGCACCAGGTCGTCGTAGGCCGCCTGGGCACCGAACGACGCGTTGTTGGCCTGCGCCACCCAGCGGTCGTAGCCGCGCCAGCGCGCGGGGTCGCCGCCCCAGCCGGCGCGCACTTTCGCATAGCTCTCGCGAAAGTCCCGCAGCGTTGCCTGCTTCAACTGGTCGCGCTCGGCGCCTTCGCTCGTCGCATAGATGTTCTCCAGGCGCTTGCGCGTCGCCAGTGCCAGCGCGCGGAACTGTTTGCGGCGGCCGTCGAACTGGGCATATTCCTCGCGCGCAGCAGCGGTCGCTTCAGTGGCCAGCCAACGCGCACTCCCCAGCCTTTCCACCGCAGTGGCGAAAGATTCATTGAAGGTGGTGTCGTCCCTGGCATAGACGACCTGATGGGCCAGCTCGTGGAAGATCAACCGCGCCAGTTCGCCTTCGGGGTAGTAGATGAAGGTGCTGAGAAGCGGGTCGCCGCCGGCCCAGTTCATCCAACCCAGTGTCGAATAGGCAGGCACCGGGTAGACGGTGGTCTCCAGGCCTTCCGACGCGAGGGTCGCAGCATCGGCTCGCGCTTCGGTTTCGTTGAAGTAGCCCCGGTACCCGACGCATCCGGTGACCGGAAAGCACCAGCTCTTCAGTGTCAGCGAATAGGGCGGCGCCGCCACGACGTTCCAGACCGCGGCCGCGCGATGCAGGTCGGCATAGCGGTGGTAACTCGGATTGTCGGGAAGTTTCAGCTCGCGCACGGCGTACTGGCGGATTCGGCGGCTCAGCGCCAGCCGCTGCTTCAGGCGCTCGGGCGACCCGGTGTCCCCCAGCCACTCCTCGACCGGCCGCGCGGCACTCATGAGCCTGATGTGGCCGGTCGCCGACTGCCAATAGTAGCCGAGGTCGGCGCAACCCGACAGGCACAGCAGGGAGGCCAACGCGATCGCCGCAATGCCGCCAAACCCCATGATCAGCCGGCGCTTCACACCGCTTCGACTTCGACCAGGCAATCGTAGAACACCGGGCCGCGGCCCAGGTCGGTGAGCCGCTGGCTGGTGAGCTGGTTGACATTGGCGCCCTGCAGCCCCAACTTGCGCCACCAGACGCCCAACCCGTTGACGACACCCTGCCGGGCACGCGGCGATACCAGGGCCTTGCACAGGTATTCGCCGCGGCCGTTGAATACCCGCACGATGGCGCCTGAGGCGATGCCCCGCGCCGCGGCGTCGAGTTCATGGATTTCCAGCATGGGTTCGCCTTCGATATCGCGCAGGCTGCGAAGGTTCACAAAAGTGGAATTGAGGAAGTTGCGCGCTGGGGGCGAGATCATCGCCAACGGGTACCGGTGCGACGTGCCTGCGGTCTCGTAGTTGGCCAGGTGATCAGGCAGTCCGTCCAGCCCCTGGCGGGCCAGGCGCTCGCTGAAGAATTCGCACTTGCCCGACGGGGTCGGGAAGCCGCCGTTCGCGAAAGGCGCCTCAGGCACTTCCAGCGACGCATAGCCGTGTTGCAGCAAACGGTCGAAATCGATCCGGTCGCCGTAGGCAGTGCGGCACAGGCTCAAGTCATCCTGGCTGAAACAGGGCTCGGTGTAGCCCATGCGCAATGCCAGCTCGCGGAAGATCCGGGTGTTGGGCCAGGCTTCTGCCTGCGGTGCGATCGCCGGTCGGTTCAGCAGCACGTCGGTATGGCCGTACGACCCATGCACGTCCCAATGCTCCAGCTGGGTGGTGGCCGGCAGCACGTAGTCGGCGTGGTCGGCCGTGTCAGTCTGGAAATGCTCCAGCACCACCGTGAAAAGATCGTCGCGCGCGAATCCGGCGACGACTTTGGCCGATTCCGGAGCCACCGCCACCGGATTGCTGTTGTACACGACCAGCGCCTCGATGGCGGGACCAAACTCGGGGGACTCCTTGCGCAGCAGGTCGTCACCGATGGTGATCATGTTGATGGTGCGGGGCTTGCGGCCCGCCAGCAAATCGGGACGTTGCAGGGCGGCCCGATCCACCGGAAATCTTCCCGAATTCGACAGCAAGACACCGCCCGCCCGGTGCCGCCAGGCCCCTGTGAGCGCGGGCAGACCGGCGATCGCCCGCACGGCGTTGGCGCCGCCGCGCACCCGCTGCATCCCGTAATTGAGGCGAATCGCCGCCGGCGAGATCGTGCCCCAGTCCCGCGCCAGCTGGCGGATCTGCCGCGCGGTGACGCCGCAGACCTCGCTCGCGCGCTCGGGACTCCAGCGCAACGCCCGCTCCCGCAAGGCGCCCCAACCCACCGTATACCGGGTGAGGTAGTCGTGGTCCAGCCAGTCGTTGACGATCAGCTCGTGCATCAGCGCCAGCGCCAGAGCCGCGTCGGTGCCCGGCTTCAGTTGCACATGCTCATCGCACTTGTCGGCAGTCTCGGTGCGCCGCGGGTCGATGCACACCAGCCTGGCGCCGCGTCGCTTCGCTTCCTGCGCCAGACGCCAGAAGTGCAGATTGCTGGTGATCGAATTGCTGCCCCAGATCAGGATCAGTTTCGACTCGGCGAAGAACTCGACCCTCATCCCCACCTTGCCGCCCAGGGTGTGGATCAAGCCCTCGGTGCCGGCGCTGGAGCAGATGGTGCGATCCAGCAGCGAGGCGCCCAGCTTGTGGAAAAAGCGAGCCGCCATGCTCTCGCCCTGCACCAGCCCCATGGTCCCGGCGTAGCTGTACGGAACGACGGCTTCCGGGTTCACCGCCGCGATCGCCTGCAGTCGTTGCGCGATGTCGCCAAGCGCTTCGTCCCAGCTCACCTTTTCAAAGCGCCCGGAACCCTTGGGTCCCGATCGCTTGAGCGGATGCAGGACGCGTTCCGGATGGTAGGTCCGCTCGGTGTAGCGCGACACCTTGGCGCACAGAACCCCCTGCGTCTGCGGATGCCCGGGATTGCCGCGCACCTTCATGGCGACGCCGTTCTCCACGGTCGTGATCAGCGAGCAGGTGTCCGGGCAATCGTGGGGACAGGCGCCCCTGACCTCGCCGGATGCCGGCAACGCGCCGATGGCAGGAAATGCGCTCATCAACCAATCTCGCGCGCCGCGGCCAAGCCGCGCATGAAGGCCTCGCAACGAGCCAACTGGTCAAGGCTGACGTATTCGTCCGCCTGATGCGCCTGCTCGATGCTGCCAGGGCCGCAGACCACCGTGGGAATGCCTGCGCCCTTGAACAGCCCGGCCTCGGTTCCGAAGGCGACCTGGGTGATTCGTTGCTCGCGCGACAGGCGCTGTGCCAGCCGGGTGATGGCGTCCTGGGCCGAGCCGAGAAAGCTGGGAACCTCGCACAGGGTTTCGAAGCGGAAGCCGGCTTCCGGCGCCACGCGTTTCATGGCGGGTTCCAGCGATCGCGCATGCGCCACCAGTTCCTGCTGCATGGCCCGGGCGTCAGCGGTGGGCAGATCGCGGAATTCGTAGCGGAACTCGGCGTCGCGGGGAACCACGTTGTCGGCGATCCCGCCATGGAACTGGCCGACGCTGGCGGTGGAGAACGGCACATCGAATCCCTGGAAACGCGGCTCTTCGCGCTCGAACCCTTCGGCCATGTCACGCAGCTTGCCGATCACCCGGGCCGCCATCTCGATGGCATTGACCGACCGGGGCGTCAGGGATGAATGAGCGTCTTTGCCGCGAACACAGCACTTGTAGCGATAGACGCCCTTGTGGGCAATGGCCGGCACCATGCTGGTCGGCTCGCCGATGATGCAGGCCAGTGGCGCAATGCCGGCGTCGCGAAGGTCGGCAATCAGTTCCCTCGCGCCAAAACAGCCGACCTCCTCGTCATAGCTGAGAGCCAGGTGGATCGCGAACGGGGCGTCGCTCTGGAGAAAATCGTTCGCATGGGCCAAGGCAATGGCGATGAAGCTCTTCATGTCGGCCGAACCTCGGCCGAAGAGCTTGCCGTCGCGGACGGCGCCGTCCAGCGGATCGCCGGTCCACTCCTGGCCATCCCAGGGCACGGTGTCGGTGTGACCCGAAAGTATCACCCCGGCCGGCTTGCCCTCTCCCAGGGTGGCGAACAGGTTGGCCTTGGTCTTGTCAGGACTGAATGTCAGTCGGCTCACCACGCCCAGCCGGGCCAGTTCGTCGCGGACGAGGTGAATCAGCGGCAGGTTGGGACTGGCACTAACGGTGTTGATGTGAACCAGCGCCTGGGCCAGCTCAAGGGTGCGGGGCGACACCGCAGGGGTCGTGAGGTCCATCCGCCCTATTCTCGCGGATATCCCCTGACGGCGCATCGCAGTTTGCCAGCCGCGATAGACTGCGGGATTGCAGCACAACGAGTCCTGTCCCATGAATATTCTCGACTCCGTGGTGACCCAGGCCGCCGCCATCGCCGCCATTCGCCGTGACATCCATGCCCACCCCGAACTCTGCTTCGAGGAAAAGCGCACCGCCGACGTGGTCGCCGGCAAGTTGACCGAATGGGGCATCCCGATCCATCGGGGTCTGGGAACGACCGGCGTGGTGGGAATCGTCAAGAACGGGACCAGCGCCCGGGCGATCGGCTTGCGTGCCGACATGGACGCCCTGCCGATGCAGGAATTCAATACCTTCAGCCACGCCAGCAAGCACCAGGGCAAGATGCACGCCTGCGGCCACGACGGCCATGTTGCCATGTTGCTGGCGGCGGCTCAGCATTTCGCCAGGAATCGCAATTTCGACGGCACCGTGTACCTCATCTTCCAGCCGGCCGAGGAAGGTGGCGGCGGGGCCCGGGAAATGATCAAGGACGGGTTGTTCGAGCGGTTCCCGATGGAAGCGGTGTTCGGCATGCACAACTGGCCCGGCGATCAGGTTGGCAGGTTCGCCGTGAGTTCGGGCCCGGTGATGGCCTCCACCAGCGAATTCAAGATCACCATCCGCGGCAAGGGCAGCCATGCGGCGCTGCCGCACAACGGCATCGACCCGGTGCCCATTGCGTGCCAGATGGTCCAGGCTTTCCAGACCATCATCAGCCGCAACAAGAAGCCGATCGATGCAGGAGTGATCTCGGTCACCATGATTCACGCCGGCGAAGCCACCAACGTGGTGCCCGACAGCTGCGAATTGCAGGGCACGGTGCGCACGTTCACGCTGGAAGTGCTGGACCTCATCGAAAAACGCATGAAACATGTGGCCAAGCATGTGTGCTCGGCGCATGAAGCCGAGTGCGAATTCGAGTTCAAGCGCAACTATCCGCCGACCGTCAACTCGCCGGCCGAGACCGAGTTCGCGCGCAAGGTCATGGCGTCCATCGTCGGACCGGACAACGTGCTGGTGCAGGAACCCACGATGGGTGCGGAGGATTTCTCGTACATGCTGCAGGCCAAGCCCGGCGCCTACTGCTTCATCGCGAACGGCGACGGCAGCCACCGCGAGATGGGGCATGGGGGCGGCCCGTGCATGCTGCACAACCCCAGCTACGACTTCAATGACGACCTGATCCCGCTGGGCGCCACCTATTGGGTGCGGCTGGCGGAGGCCTGGCTGGCCAAAGGCCGTTGATGAGCGGGCCCGAGTCGGCCTTCTCGTCTTCGTACGCGCAAGCGCGCGAGCGCTTCCTTCAGGCCGGACGTGAGGCCGCACTTCAGGTCGAGTCCAAGGCCCATCCGCTGAAAGGGCGCGACCGCGAGGAACTGGCCATGGACGTCGCGCGGCTGGGTCCTCCGGATGCCGACCGGCTGCTGATCGTCAGCAGCGGCTGCCATGGCGTCGAGGGCTATTGCGGCAGCGGCATCCAGGTGGCGGCACTGCGCGATCGACCTTTGCTGGAGCACGCGGCTCAACGCGGTGTCGCCCTGCTCTTCATTCATGCGCTCAACCCTTACGGCTTCTCGCACCTTCGGCGGACCACTCACGAAAACGTCGACCTGAACCGCAACTTTCACGATTTTTCCACGCCGCTGCCGGTGAACACGGCCTACCGTGAGATCCAGCCCCTGTTGCTGCCCGACTCGTGGCCGCCCTCTCAGGCCAACGAGCAGGCGATTGGCCAGTATGTGGCGACCAAGGGCCTGCCAGCGTGGCAGTTCGCGATGACCAGCGGCCAGTACGAATTCCCTGACGGCCTGTTCTTTGGCGGGGCCCGGCCGACCTGGAGCAACCGGGCCTTGCGCGAAGTGCTGCGAGCCCATGGGCGGCGCGCCGGCCGGATCGCCTGGATCGACATCCACACCGGTCTGGGCCCCAGCGGCGTGGGCGAACGGATCTATGCCGGGCCCGACGACAAGGCGGACGTGGCGCGTGCGCGGCGGTGGTGGGACGGTGGCGGGACAACCCCGGTCACTTCGATCTACGACGGCTCGTCGACCTCGGCCTTCCTGACCGGCTTGATGTGGACTTCACTGCCGCACGAGTGCCCGCAGGCCCAGTACACCGGCATCGCCCTGGAATACGGCACCGTGCCGCTGCCTGACACGTTGCAGGCGCTGCGGGCTGAACAATGGCTGCAGCTGCACCCGGACGTGGACGCGCCTTTGGCGGCCCGCATCAAGCGGCAATTCAAGGACGCCTTCCACACCGAGACCGCCGAATGGAAAGCGCAGGTGCTGCGTCAGGGGCGGCAAGCCATGGTTCAGGCCGCGGATGGCCTGGCCAGCTGACCCTCAGGCGATCAGCCGGCCCTTGGCGATCTGCAGGAGCCCGTCGAAGATCAGGCTTTCCACCAACTCGAACCGCACCGACATGTGCGGCGCCATCTTCCAGCCCGCGCCTCCGGTCATGAAGCAGGCTGGCTCGGCGGCGCAACGCTGCCGCACGTGCTGGACCATCCGCTCCACCGCGCCCGCGATCGCATAGGTCCCGCCGCTGGTCAACGCATCGCTGGTATTGGTAGGGAATTCGCGAACCTCGCCGGTCGGCACGTAGAGTCCGGCGGTACCCGACTCGAGCGCGCGCAGCATGATGCCGTGGCCCGGCAGGATAAAGCCGCCCAGAAACCGGCCGTGCAGATCGACGGCTTCCACGGTAACGGCGGTGCCAACCATCACCACCACCAGTGGCCGCGCCGGCCCCTCGGCCAGCATCCGGTGCCAAGCTCCAATCATCGCTACCCAGCGGTCGGCCCCCAATCGGGTCGGATGGTCGTACCCGTTGGTCAGACCGGCCTCGGCGGCACTGGCCACCACCCAGTGCGCTGGCACGTCCCAGAGCTCTTCCATCTGTTCCTCGACCCGCCGACGCACGGTGTCGGCGGCGACGGCGCAGCCCAGCATGTGCTCGGGCCGGGGAAGATGGGCCCAGGCACCATCGGCCATCTTGTCGATGTTTTCCAGGAATTCGACGCCATTGGCCAGCACGGCGGTGCCCGGCCGTGGTCCTTCGAACAACGACCACTTCAAGCGGGTGTTGCCAACGTCGATTGCCAGGAAGGTCATGGCGATGACTCCGGGCAAGTTCGGCCCGGCGGTGGGGATGAAGCAAGCCGAGGGTCAGGCGAGCCGGCCATGGCACTGCTTGTATTTCTTGCCGCTGCCACACGGACAAGGTTCGTTTCGCCCGACGCGAGCCACGGGCGCCGATGGCTGACGGGCCGTCGTCTCGTCCACCTTGGTCTCGACCTCGCCTGTTTCGGTGGGCGCGGTATAGGTCACATTCGAGATTCGCTCGGCCCGGGTCTCCAGGTCTTCCGCCGCCTGCTCGAGCTGGTCCGGAGACTGGACGGTGACGGTCATCAGGACCTTGGTCACCTCGTTCTTCACCGAATCGAGCAGCTGGCCGAACAGCTCGAATGCCTCGCGTTTGTACTCCTGCTTGGGTTGCTTCTGGGCATAGCCGCGCAGGTGGATGCCCTGGCGCAGGTAGTCGAGTGAAGACAGGTGTTCGCGCCATTGCGTGTCGATGCTTTGCAGCAGCACCACCCGTTCGAACTGCGTGAAGTTGTCCGCGCCCACCTGCAGTACCTTGGCATCGAACGCCTCGTTCGCCACCTTCAATACCTTCTCGAGCAGGTCTTCATCGGTAATGCTGCTGGCCGACTGCACTTCCTGCTGCAAGTCCAGCCGGATGCCCCAATCGTCGGTCAGGGCCTTCTCCAGGCCCGGAACGTCCCACTGCTCCTCCACCGATTCCGGCGGCACATACTGATGCACGAGGTCGGTGAAACAGCCCTGGCGCAGCGAAGCAATCTGGGCCGAAAGATCGGCGGCATCCAGGATGTCGTTGCGCTGCTGGTAGATCACCTTGCGCTGGTCATTCGAGACATCGTCGTACTCCAGCAACTGCTTGCGGATGTCGAAGTTGCGGGCTTCGACCTTGCGCTGGGCACTCTCGATGCTGCGCGTGACGATGCCCGCCTCGATGGCCTCGCCGTCCGGCATCTTGAGGCGCTCCATGATGGCCTTGACCCGGTCTCCGGCGAAGATGCGCATCAGCGGATCGTCCAGGCTCAGGTAGAAGCGCGAGGAACCGGGGTCCCCCTGGCGGCCCGACCGGCCGCGCAGCTGGTTGTCGATCCGGCGGCTTTCATGCCGCTCGGTGGCGATGATGCGCAGGCCGCCCTGTCCCACCACGAACTCGTGGTCCTTCTGCCATTGGACGCGTAACTGCGCGATCGTCTGCTGCTTGGGAGCCGCATCCACGGATTCGTCGGCTTCGACCGCCTCCACCGCTTTCTCCACGTTGCCACCGAGCACGATGTCGGTGCCGCGGCCGGCCATGTTGGTGGCGATGGTGATCATCTTTGGGCGACCGGCCTGGGCCACGATCTCGGCCTCTCGCGCGTGCTGCTTGGCGTTGAGCACCTGATGCGGCAGGCCTTCCTTGTTCAGCAACTCGTCGATGACCTCGGAGTTCTCGATCGATGTCGTTCCCACCAGCACCGGCTGGCCCCGCTCATAGCACTCGCGGATGTCCTTGATCGCGGCTTCGTATTTCTCGCGGGTCGTCTTGTAGACGCGATCGAGCTGGTCGTCGCGGCGCAGCGGCTTGTTCTGCGGGATGACCACGGTTTCCAGGCCGTAGATCTCCTGGAACTCGTAGGCCTCGGTATCGGCCGTTCCCGTCATGCCCGCCAGGCGGGCGTACAGGCGGAAATAGTTCTGGAAAGTGATCGATGCCAGCGTCTGGTTCTCGGCCTGGATCTCGACTCCTTCCTTCGCCTCCACGGCCTGGTGCAGCCCGTCGCTCCAGCGTCGGCCCGACATCAGCCGGCCCGTGAACTCGTCGACGATGACCACCTCGCCCTCCTGCACCACATAGTGCTGGTCCCGGAAATAAAGGTGGTTGGCCCGCAGCGCCGCATACAGGTGATGCATCAGCGTGATGTTCGCCGGGTCGTACAGCGACGCGCCCTCCGGAATCAGGCCCCGGTTGAACAGGATGCGCTCGGCGCTTTCGTGGCCCTGCTCGGTCAGGAACACCTGGTGTGTCTTCTCGTCGACGGTGAAGTCGCCCGGCTTGATGATGCCTTCGCCGGTGCGCGGGTCGGCCTCGCCTTCCTGACGAGTGAGCAGCGGCACCGCCCGGTTCATCGCCAGGTAGAGCTCGGTATGGTCTTCGGCCTGGCCGCTGATGATCAGGGGCGTGCGGGCCTCATCGATCAGGATCGAGTCCACCTCGTCCACGATGGCGTAGTTCAGGCCGCGCTGGACGCGGTCGGCCACCTCGTAGACCATGTTGTCGCGCAGGTAATCGAAGCCGAACTCGTTGTTGGTGCCGTAGGTGATGTCGGCGCGATAGGCTGCCTGCTTCTCCTCGCGCGGCATGTTCGGCAGGTTGACGCCCACGCTCAAGCCCAGGTAACCGTACAGCTTGCCCATCCACTGCGCATCCCGATTGGCGAGGTAATCGTTCACAGTGACCACATGCACGCCCTTGCCGGTCAGCGCGTTCAGGTAGACCGGCAGCGTCGCCGTGAGGGTCTTGCCTTCGCCCGTGCCCATTTCTGCGATCTTGCTGTTGTGCAGCGCCATTCCGCCCAGCAGCTGGACGTCGAAGTGGCGCATCTTCATGACGCGCTTGGATGCTTCGCGCACCACGGCAAAGGCTTCAGGCAGGAGATCGTCGAGCGATTCACCCGCGGCGCTCCGGTTCTTGAACTCCTGGGTCTTGGCCCGCAGGGCGTCGTCGGTGAGTTGCTCGAATTGGGACTCCAGCACGTTGACGCGATCGGCCGTCTTGCGGTATTGCTTGAGCAGACGGTCGTTGCGCGAACCGAAGATTTGAGTCAGGAAATTCTTGGCCATGAACGCAGTGCCGCGCGGCCTGACCCGGAAAGCCAGGGGCGGCGTTATCCTTTTGGTGAGCAGGATGAAATGGGGGCTGCCGCAAGCCAACGCAAGAGCCGTTGGCAGCGGCAAAACGACTGATTTTACCTGCCGGTGGGCGGGTCCAGGGCGGTGCGGGCCCTCAGCCTGGGCGAACCTGCGCGGGCAACCCTCTGGCTGTCGGGGTCTCGGCCCGCAGCCAGGAATTTCGCCGGGTCCTGGGGCACTCCTTGCACCATGACCTCGAAATGCAGGTGCGGGCCGGTGGAGCGCCCGGTGGTTCCCACCTCGGCAATCTTCTGGCCGCGCTTGACCAGATCGCCCTTCTTGACCAGGAAGCGCGAGACGTGCGCATAGCGGGTGATCAATTCATTGCCATGGTCGACTTCGACCATGTTGCCGTAAGCGGGATGAACCTCCTGGGCCACCACCACGCCGCCGGCAGCCGCCAGGACCGGCGTTCCCGGTTCAGCCTGGAAATCCAGTCCGGTGTGCAGGGCATTGCGGCCGGTAAACGGATCGATGCGCCAGCCAAACGGCGATCCCAGATGACCGGCCAGGACCGGCGCCTGAGTCGGCAACATCATCTTGGCGATGCGCTGGTCGATCAGCCGCGACTCCACCACCGTCATCAGGTCGGTGTTGTCGGCGGTGAGCTGATCCAGGTCGGCCAGGGTGGCCTGCAGTTCCTCGACAGTGAGCGCCCGACCTGACACGAGCGGTCCGCCTTGTCCGGGAGGGCTGGCGATGTCAGCGGGGTTGAGGCCCGCCAGTCCAGAAACCCGCTCCCCCAGAGCCTCGAGCTGGACCAGCTTGGCCTGCATTTCGCCCAATTTGCGGGCCATGGCGTCGAGGTTTTCGCGCAGGAAGCGGTCGCGCTGCTCGAACTCGTCCCTGACCACCAGCTTGACCAAGGTTCCCACCACCGGCCAGCCCTCGCGCGCTCCTTTGAGGAACACCCAGTGGTACATGGCGGCGGCGAGCAGCATCAATGCCAGGGACAGGCTCAGGACAGCGAGCGCCAGACGGGTGCCGCTCAGGTGAATGGCCCGGCTCCTGGCAAGCGACGCGTCCGTGATAATGAAATGCACTGCAAGCCCTCATGACGACGCCTTCGACCCCTCGACGCCTGCACCCCGTCTCGCTGCAACAGGCAGCCGAGGATTCGCCTACGCTGGCCCGACTGGCCCAACTGGCGCGCGAGTCCGGCGAGCGGCTCGCGGCGGTCGAATCTTTGATCCCTCTTTCGCTGCGCAGCGCCGTCAGGCCCGGCCCGATCGACGGACCGGCCTGGTGCCTGCTGGTCGACAGCAGCGCCGCGGCCGCGAAACTGAGGCAGTTGGTTCCTGCCCTTTTGAACTGCCTGCGCGACCGGGGATGGCAGGTTACCTCAATTCGGCTGAAGGTCCAAGTAGCCCAACAGTAGACCGCTCGGGAATGAGCGCGCCTTTTGACCAGGGTCACTTCGGTCCAGGGAGTGGTTAATGCAAGAAGATGGTGCCGATTGTCGGATTCGAACTGACGACCTACCGCTTACAAGGCGGTTGC
>JAAOZX010000385.1 GCA_012274225.1 Comamonadaceae bacterium
CGCAATCCGGTGCCACTGCGCGGGTTTGCCGGCTCTGGGACAATCGGGCCAATGAGCGAAGTAATTTCCCCGCAAGCCGGGGTACCCAAGGTCGGATTCGTCAGCCTGGGCTGTCCCAAGGCCCTCACCGACTCCGAACTGATCCTCACGCAACTGAGCGCCGAGGGTTACCAGACCTCCAAGACCTTCCAGGGCGCGGACCTGGTCATCGTCAACACCTGCGGCTTCATCGACGACGCGGTGCGCGAGAGCCTGGACACGATCGGCGAAGCGCTGGCCGCGAACGGCAAGGTCATCGTCACCGGTTGCCTGGGCGCCAAGGCCGGTAGCGGAGGCGGCAACCTGGTGCGGCAGATGCACCCTTCGGTATTGGCCGTGACCGGTCCGCACGCCACCCAGGAGGTGATGGACGCGGTTCATGCCAACCTGCCCAAGCCGCACGACCCCTTCGTGGACCTGGTTCCGGCCGCCGGCATCAAGCTCACGCCGCGGCACTATGCCTACCTGAAGATCAGCGAAGGCTGCAACCACCGCTGCACCTTTTGCATCATCCCGTCGATGCGCGGCGACCTGGTCAGCCGGCCCGTCGGCGACGTACTGAAGGAGGCGAGGGCGCTGTTCGAGGGCGGCGTCAAGGAACTGCTGGTGGTGAGCCAGGACACCTCGGCCTACGGTGTGGACGTGAAGTACCGTACCGGCTTTTTCGATGGCAAGCCGATCAAGACCCGAATGCTCGAGCTGGTGCAGGCCCTGGGCGAGCTGGCCGAGCCTTTCGGCGCATGGGTGCGCTTGCATTACGTGTATCCGTACCCATCTGTGGACGAAGCGATACCGCTGATGGCCTCCGGCAAGGTACTGCCTTACCTGGACGTGCCGTTCCAGCACAGCCATCAGGACGTGCTGCACCGGATGAAGCGGCCCGCCAGCGGCGAGAAGAACCTGGAGCGAATCCAGCGCTGGCGCGAAGCCTGTCCCGAGATCGTGATCCGCAGCACTTTCATCGCGGGCTTCCCCGGGGAAACCGAGGAAGAGTTCGAGCACCTGCTCCATTTCATGCGCGAGGCGCGCATCGACCGGGCTGGCTGCTTTGCCTACAGCCCGGTGGAGGGCGCGGCCGCCAATGACATTCCGGGGATGCTGCCGCAAGCGCTGCGTGAGGAACGCCGCGCGCGATTCATGGCTGTGGCCGAGGCCGTGTCGTCGGACAAGCTGCGCGAACGCATCGGCGCCGTCATGCAGGTGCTGGTGGATTCGGCACCGGCGCTCGGTCGCAAGGGTGGCGTGGGTCGCAGCTACGCCGATGCGCCAGAGATCGACGGAACCGTGAAACTGCTGCCGCCCGAGAAGCTGAGCAAGCGCCTCGCCGTGGGCGAGTTCACTCGGGCCAGGATCGTCGGGACCGACGGCCACGATCTCGTCGCGGTGCCGATCTGAAGCACGTCGGCAAGGGCCTGACCGGGAACGTCCGCAGGGACTGTCCTTCCCGGACGGCACAAACAACAAAGCCGGCGAGGCCGGCTTTATGATTCATGGTGCCCAGGAAGGGACTCGAACCCCCACGATGTTACTCGCTAGTACCTGAAACTAGTGCGTCTACCAATTCCGCCACCTGGGCATCTCAGGAAAGAAAAGGATTCTATATCAAAAATATCGGACATATCAGTACCGGACTGCTCGACGAAATCGAAGGCGTGATCCAGGGACATCGCGACGGCCACGGCTACGTGGTGCGCGACGACGGCGAGGGCGACATCTACCTGCCGCCGAACGAAATGCGCGCGGTTTTGCACAAGGACCGCGTCAAGGCCCGCATCGTGCGGCACGACCGCAAGGGCCGGGCCGAAGGGCGCGTGGTGGAGATCATCGAGCGACCGCCGCAACCCATCATCGGCCGGCTGCTGCACGAGAGCGGCGTGTGGCTGGTGGCGCCGGAAGACAAGCGGTACGGCCAGGACGTGTTGATTCCCAAGGGCGCCACCGGCCTCGCCAAAGCAGGACAGGTGGTTGTAGTCGAACTGACCGAGCCGCCGAGCCTGTACGGGCAACCGGTCGGACGGGTCAAGGAGGTGCTCGGCGAAATCGACGACCCCGGCATGGAGATCGAGATCGCGGTGCGCAAGTACGGCGTGCCGCACGAATTTTCCGACGCGTGCATCGGCCTGGCCCGCGCGCTTCCCGACAAGGTCCGGCCGCAGGACAAGAGGCACCGGGTCGACCTCACCGACATCGCGCTGGTGACCATCGACGGCGAGGACGCACGCGACTTCGACGACGCGGTGTACTGCGAGCCGGCGAAGGTGGGGCGCGGCAAAGGCTGGCGCCTGCTGGTGGCGATCGCCGACGTGAGCCACTATGTGGAGACCGGCAGCGCCATCGACATCGACGCCTATGACCGCGCCACCAGCGTGTATTTCCCGCGGCGGGTGATCCCGATGCTGCCGGAAAAGCTGTCCAACGGCCTGTGCTCGCTCAACCCCGAGGTCGAGCGCCTGTGCATGGTCTGCGACATGCTGGTCACCGCCACCGGCGAGATCTACGCATATCAGTTCTTTCCCGGCGTGATGTGGAGCCACGCGCGATTCACCTACACCGAGGTGGCCGCCATCCTCGCCAACACCCGCGGGGCCGAGGCCGTGCGGCGCAAGGACCGGGTGGGCGACCTGCTGAACCTGCACGACGTCTACCGTGCCCTGCTGGAGTCGCGTAACCAGCGCGGCGCCGTCGACTTCGAGACCGTCGAAACCCAGATCATCTGCGACGACAGCGGCCGCATCGAGCGGATCGTTCCGCGCGTTCGCAACGACGCCCATCGCCTGATCGAGGAAGCCATGCTGGCGGCCAACGTGTGCAGCGCCGATTACATCCAGCAGAGCAAGCATCCGGGCCTGTTCCGGGTGCACGAAGGTCCGACGCCCGAGAAAAAGGACCTGCTGCGCAACTACCTCAAGGCCATCGGCGTGCCGCTGACCATCACCGAAGACCCGCTGCCCGCGGAGTTCCAGCGCATTGCCGAGGCCACCAAGGAGCGGCCCGATGCCGCGCAGATCCACAACATGCTGCTGCGATCGATGTCGCAGGCCATCTACTCGCCGATCAACGCCGGCCACTTCGGCCTGGCCTATGACGCCTACACCCATTTCACCAGCCCGATCCGGCGCTATCCGGACTTGCTGGTGCACCGGGTGATCAAGGCGATCCTGGCCAACGAGCGCTACGAGCTGCCGGTGCTGCCGACGCCCGGCGAGGCGCACGAGAAACTGGCGCGCAGGCTGGCCAGCCGGGTCAAAGCCCCCAGCCACAAGATGAAGAAGCCGGCGCCGCTGCCGAGCCGCGAAGTCCAGGCGTGGGAGGCCGCGGGGCTGCATTGCAGCGCCAACGAACGGCGGGCCGACGAGGCCAGCCGCGACGTCGAGGCCTGGCTCAAGTGCAAGTACATGCGCGAGCACCTGGGCGAGGAATACGGCGGCGTCGTCACGGCCGCAACCACCTTCGGCATCTTCGTCACGCTCGACGAGATGTACGTCGAAGGGCTGGTCCACATCACCGAGCTGGGGGGCGAGTACTTCAAGTTCGACGAGGCCCGGCAGGAGCTGCGCGGCGAGCGCACCGGCATCCGGTATGCGATCGGCTCGCGGCTGCGGGTGCAGGTCAGCCGGGTCGACCTGGACGGCCGCAAGATCGACTTCCGCCTGGTCCGCGAGGGCGAGGAACTGGTCACGCGGGCCCTGAAGGACAAGGGAGTGGTTGCCGGCGGCCGGGGCGCTGCCGGTGTGCCAGCCAAGTCATCGACCAAGCGCGCCGCCAAGCGCAGCGCGGCCGAGCCGACAGGGACGATCCATGGCTTGAAGGCCGCGGTCAAGAAGGTTGCGGGCAAGAGCAAGAACCGCAAGAGCCGCCGTTAGCCCCGCCCGCGGCCGGTGATGCCGGCTGCAACCGGGTGGCAGCGGCGCCATCACAGCAACCCAAGGAGCAAGGAATGGCAACCAACGGAACGACCGGCAAAGTGGCGATTGTCACCGGCGGCAATGCCGGCATCGGCAAGGCGGCGGCCCTGGCGCTGCTGGGCGACGGCTGGCGGGTCGCGATCGCGGGACGGCGCCGCGAGGCGCTGGAGCAGGCGGTCGCCGAATCCGGCGCCGGCGACCGCATTCTGGGCGTTCCCACCGACGTGACCGACCCGGCATCGGTGGCGGCGCTGTTCGCCGCCACGCTGCAGGCCTGGGGCCGCGTCGACCTGTTGTTCAACAACGCGGGGATCGGCGCCCCCGCCGTGCCGATCGAGGAGTTGCCGCTGGAAAAATGGAAGCAGGTGGTCGATACCAACCTGAACGGCATGTTCTATTGCATCCAGCAGGCGTTCAAGGCCATGAAGTCCCAGTCGCCGATGGGCGGCCGCATCATCAACAACGGCTCCATCTCGGCCCACGCGCCGCGCCCGTTCTCGATCGCCTACACCGCGACCAAGCATGCGGTGTCGGGGCTCACCAAGTCGGCGGCGCTCGATGGCCGCAAGTACAACATCGCCGTTGGCCAGATCGATATCGGCAACGCGGGAACCGACATGGCGAACCGGATGGCCAAGGGCGTGCCGCAGGCCAACGGTGAGATCAAGCCCGAGCCGCTGATGGATGTGCACATCGTCGGACAGTCTGTGCTGTACATGGCCAACCTGCCGCTGGAGGCCAACGTCCTGTTCCACACCGTCATGGCGACCAGGATGCCCTTCGTCGGGCGCGGATGAGGGACTTCAGCCCGGATCTGGGCCTTCGGCCGATCCGGCCGCACGAGCCAGATCAAAAGCGGTGAGCGCCTGGCCCGGTGGCCAGCGGTCCGCTGCCATGCCATGGGCGTAGACCGCTTGCGCCGCGGCATCGAAGGCGGTTGAGCCTGCCGCCAGCCACGCCGCGATGAGGCCGGCCAGCACGTCGCCGGTGCCGGCCGTCGCCAGCCGGGCATTGCCGGTGGGATTGATCAGCGCCACCTGCCCGGGTCCGGCGGTCACCGATCCGGAGCCCTTGAGCGCCACTACGCAACCGAAACGCTCGACCAGCGCATTGCCGGCCGCCAGGCGATCGGCCTGCACCGCCGTCGCGGCACAACCCAGCAGGCGCGCCGCTTCCAGCGGATGGGGCGTGATCACCGTGGCCCGGCCGCGGCGCGAGCGAGCCTGCAACAGCGTTTGCAGTTGCGTGTCGCCGGCGATCGCGTTGAGGGCGTCGGCATCAAGCACCAGGGACCCGGCCTTCGACAGCACGACCGGCAGCACGGCGCGGATCGCATCGCCACCGCCGCAACCGCAAGCCACAGCCATGTGACCCAGCTCCAGCGATTCCCAAGGCCTGAACATCAGGCCCGGCTGAATGGGGTCATAGGGCAGCGCAGGCCCGGCCAGCAGGCAGGCAAAGACACGGCCCGCGCCGGCGTGCAGCGCGGCCGTTGCGGCCAGCAGCGTCGCGCCGCCCATTCCGGCAGCCCCGCCGATCACGGCGACATCGCCATAACTCCCTTTGTGCGAGGCGTGCGGCCGGATGCGCGAGGGCGGTGCGCCGGCCAGCCGCGCACTGGGCTCTGGCAACCAGCCGGCACCGCCCAGCTCGTCGAACCAGATCTCCCCGGCCGCGTCGCGACCGAGCGCGGTGAAGAGTCCGGGCTTCAATGTCAACAGGCTGAGCGTGTGAGTGGCGCGCAGGGCCGATCCGGTGCCGGTGTCCGCGTTCAGTCCGGAAGGCAGGTCGACGGCCAGCACCGGTCGGTCGCCGGCAGCCGCCAGCACCGTGGACCATTCGGCCAGCAATCCTTCCAGCGGCCGCCCCGCGCCCAGGCCCAGCATGGCATCGATGGCCAGGTCCCATTGCGGCGGAACCTGCTCGACAAAGCGGACGTTGAGCGCTTGCGCGCGATGAAGCGATGCCCGCGCGTCGGCCGGCGACCCGGCTTCCTGGCCCGACCAACACACCACCGGGTCCTTGCCCCAGGCGCGCAAATGGCATGCCGCCTCGAGGCCGTCGCCCCCATTGTTGCCCGGACCACAGGCGATCCAGACGGTCTGGGCATGCGGCGCGATGGCCAGGGCCAGCCGCGCCACCGCCAGTCCGGCACGCTGCATCAGGGTATGGGCCGGGAGGCTGGCGGCGCAGGCCTGCTCGATGGCCCGCGAGGCCGCCGTGTCGAACAGCGGCCAACTGCGTCCGGGCCTGATGCGTTCCATAGCCGGATTCTGCACCCCGTGCGAACTGGCTGGACACACCCTGAAATCGCTCAGCGATTGATTCAGAGTTTCGAAGACGCCAGCCGCTCCACGCCGAGCCCTTCGATGTCGACCTCGGGCTTGCGATTGGCCATCAGATCCGCCACGGCGCGGGCGCAGCCGCAGGACAGGGCCCAGCCGCTGGAGCCGTGGCCCAGGTTGGCCCACACCCCGGGGATGCCGGTCGCGCCGATCAGCGGCGGGCCGTCCGGCATCATGGGCCGCGCCCCTTTCCACTCCTGCACGCCCGAGCCGGTATTGGCAAGCTGTGCCGCGCCGGGGAACCAGTCGTGCAGCACCTTGTACAGGGTCTGGATCGAAGCGTCGCGCTTCTTGCCGGGGACTCCGCCGATTTCGGCGCTGCCCGCCACCCGCACCCGGTTGCCCAGGCGGGCGATCGCCACCTTGTAGCGCTCGTCCATCACGGCGCTGCGCGGCGCATTGAGCGGCTCACGCAGCGGCGCGCTGATCGAGTAGCCGTAGACAGGGATCAGGGGAATCTTGAGGCCCAGGGGCGCCAGCAAGAGGGCCGACTCGACCCCGCCGCAAACGATCACGGCATCGAATCGCTGCCGCACCGGAGCGGCCTTGCCCAGGGTCCAGACGGTCAGCAGCGCGGGGTCCGCCGCGTTCAGGGGGTCCACCGCCTGATTGAATTCGAAAACCACGCCGCGGCTCTGGGCCTGGTTCTTGAGCAGCAGCGCGAACTGGCGGCAATTGCCCACCTCGTCCGCGGGAAGGTGCACGGCGCCGACGAAAGAAATGTCGGCACTGATCGCCGGTTCGATCCGGCGGGCCTCGTCCGTGTCGACCTCCTTGAACACAGCACCGGCGTCGCGCAATACCTGCAGGCCGGGTTGCACCAGCTTGCGGTCCTTCTCGCTGCGCAGCATCACCATGTAGCCACGGCTGCGGTCGTACTCGAACTGGTAGTGCTCGGTGATCTCGTTGAGCCGGTTCCGGCTGTAGAACGCGAGCCGCTGCATGCGGGCGCGGTTGGCGGCATAGGTGGCCGGGTCGCACGAGCGGTACCACTGCCACATCCACGCGATGTGTTCGCGCGACAAGGGCAGCGTGAGGCGTACCGGCGCGTGCTGGCGCAGCAGGAACCCGGCCACCTTGCCCGGCATGCCAGGCGCGGCCCAGGGCGTGACGTAACCCGGCGCCACCACGCCGGCATTGGCAAAGCTGGCTTCCTCCGCGACCGCGGCCCGGCGTTCGAACACGGTGACCTCGTGGCCATCGACGGCCAGCTCGAAGGCCGTGGTGACGCCGATGATTCCAGCGCCGATGATGGCAACTCTCATCGCTTGCTTTCGTTGAACCTGAACCGCGCGCTCATGGGCCGCGGGATGGGGCAGCGAGAACTTCCTGCGCTCGCAGCGCGATGTTCAGTAGCGTGTCGTCGTGCATCGCGCCGTGCCAGATCATGAGGCCGGCCGGCAACTCGCCGGCCTGGTGGCAGGGAATGGAGATCGCGCAGCCGTCGAGCATGTTCACCACGCTGGTGTTGCGCAGCAGCAGGGCATTGACGCGGAAGAACTCCTCGTCGCGCGCCGCATCCTGCGCCGGGTCCAGGCCCAGGGCCGGCGCAAGCCGGGAGATCGCCGGCGCGACGATGGGCACGGTGGGGGACAGCACGGCATCGACATCGCGCAAGGCGGCCTGGACTGCGATGATCCACTCGCGCCGCGCGCGGATGAGTTCAATGTATTCATAGGCCTTCATCGCTGCGCCCCGCTCGATGCGGAAGCGCACCCGGGGATCGTAGCCGTCGCCCCTGCGCTCGAGCAGCCCCCGATGCCAGGCGTAGCTTTCGGCGGCGGCGAAGCCTCCGCTGGCCTGCAGGCTGCCCAGGTCCCGGATCTGCGCGAGCGGAATCTCCACGATGGTCGCGCCGGCATCGCGCAGCGCCTTCACGCTGCGTTCGAAGGCGCTCGCCACAGTCGCGTCCATGCCGTCGAGCATGTCGGTGCGGGCCACGGCCAGCCGGTAACGCGCGATGGGCAGTTGGCTGCGCGACACCGTGCGCGCGGACAGTATTTCGTGCGCCAGGATCGCGTCGCGGACCGAACGGGTCATGGCGCACACCGTGTCCAGCGTGGTCGACAGCGGCAGGACCCCTTCGAGCGGCGTCAGCCGCGCCGTATTCTTGAACCCGACGATGCCGCAGAGGGCTGCGGGGATGCGGATCGACCCGCCAGTGTCCGAACCCAGACCGATGAACGCGGCCCCGGTGGCCACCGAGACCGCCGCCCCCGAGGACGAACCGCCCGGAATGCGCGCGGTGGCGGGGTCCGCTGGGTTGGCGGGGACCGGAAAATGAGGGTTGGTGCCCACGCCGGAGAACGCGAATTCGCTCATGTGGGTGCGCCCCAGCAGGGCGCCGCCGGCGGCTTTCAGCCGGGCCACGGCAGGGCAGTCCTGCGCGGCAGGAGGTGCGTCGGCCAGCACCCGGGAGCCCGCCGCCGTGGTCTGGCCGGCGACATCGAACAGATCCTTGACCGATACCGCCAGCCCGGCCAGGGGTCCGGTTCGCGCCGCCGGGCTCGCCGCCTGTTTCCTGGCTTCGTCGAAGCAGGTCCTGAGAAAGGCCTTCTGGCATTCGACCGACTGGGCGATGCCGAGCGAAATCTCCATCTCGTAGTCGGCGCTTCGCTGGCCGGACAGCAGCATTTCACGGGTGGCGACGAGGTCTTGGCGCATGGGTTGGAGCGGTGTCCGTGCTATAATTTTTGGGTTTAGCTGGGGGGCAGTGCATGCTGCGCCGCTTCCTGTCAGCGAAACAAAATCGCGAATCCAACCCCCCAAGGTGTTGTCGCTGCCTGCACGGCAGCAGCAATTTCGGGCTGGATTTTAGACCCAACCTTCAGGAAAACCTATGTCCGTCACCATGCGTGAAATGCTGGAAGCCGGCGTCCATTTCGGACACCAGACCCGCTTTTGGAATCCCAAGATGGCTCCGTTCATCTTCGGCCATCGCAACAAGATCCATATCATCAACCTGGAAAAGTCGCTTCCGATGTTCCAGGACGCGACCAAGTTCGTGAAGCAGCTCGCGGCCAACCGCGGCACCATCCTGATGGTGGGCACCAAGCGCCAGGCGCGCGATACCATCGCTGCCGAAGCCAAGCGCGCCGGCGTGCCTTATGTCGACCAGCGTTGGCTGGGCGGCATGCTGACCAACTTCAAGACCGTGAAGACCTCGATCAAGCGGCTGAAGGACATGAAGGCGCAGCAGGAGGGCGGCCTGGAGGCGATGTCCAAGAAAGAGCAGCTGATGTTCGCCCGCGAGATGGAGAAGCTCGAGAAGGACATCGGCGGCATCCAGGACATGGCCAGCCTGCCGGACGCCATCTTCGTGATCGACGTGGGCTTCCACAAGATCGCCGTGTCCGAGGCCAAGAAGCTGGGCATCCCGCTGGTTGGCGTGGTCGACACCAACCACTCGCCCATCGGCATCGATTACGTGATCCCGGGTAACGACGACTCCTCCAAAGCCGTCACGCTGTACGCACGCGGCATCGCCGACGCGATCCTGGAAGGGCGCAACACCGCCGCCAGCGACGTCGTCAAGGCCGTGTCCGAGGGCAGCGACGAATTCGTCGAAGTGGCCGAAGGCGCCGGCGCGTAGATCCGGTCCCGTCCCGGACCGAGGCAAGGGGCTTTCGAGCCCCTTTTTTACACCGAACATTGAACTGAACGACAAAGGTTAAGAAATGGCTGCAATCACCGCAAGCATGGTCGGCGAACTGCGCGCGAAGACCGACGCGCCGATGATGGAATGCAAGAAGGCCCTGACCGAGGCCGACGGCAACATGGACAAGGCCGAAGAGCTGCTGCGCATCAAGCTGGGCAACAAGGCCGGCAAGGCAGCGGCCCGCATCACCGCCGAGGGCGTCGTCTCCGCCTTCATCGACGGCGGCACCGGCGCGTTGCTCGAGATCAACTGCGAGACCGATTTTGTCACCAAGAACGACAGCTTCCTGGCCCTGGCCCGGGCCGCGGCCGAGCTGATCGCTCGCAACAACCCCGCCGATGTGGCAGCGCTGGGTCGGCTGCCTTACAGCCAGGACGGCTTCGGCCCGACGCTCGAAGACGTCCGCAGGGGCCTGGTCGGCAAGATCGGCGAGAACATGAGCTTCCGCCGCTTCAAGCGCATCGCCGGCGCGAACAAGCTCGCCTCCTACCTGCACGGCACCCGCATCGGGGTGGTGGTCGAGTACCAGGGTGACGAGATCGCCGCGAAGGACGTGGCCATGCATGTGGCGGCCATGAAACCGGTTGCCCTGACCAGCGCAGACGTGCCCGCCGAACTGATCGAGAAGGAACGCACGATCGCGATGGGCAAGGCCGACGAAGACCGCCGGGCCGCTGAAGCCGCGGGCAAACCGGTGCAGGCGCCCGAGATCGTTGCCAAGAGGGTGGAAGGCGGCGTGCAGAAATACCTGAAGGAAGTGTCGCTGTTCAACCAGGCCTTCGTGAAGAACGACAAGCAGACCGTCGAGCAAATGCTCAAGGCAGCCAACACCCGGGTGCTGGGCTTTACCCTGTACGTGGTGGGCGAGGGCCTTCAGAAGAAGGTGGACGACTTCGCGGCCGAAGTGGCCGCTCAAGTGGCGGCCGCCAAGGCTGGGGCCTGAGGATTGACCGGGCTGCGGGCTTGCCGGGCACCGGCAAGCCCGCAGCGACGTGCCCGTGAGCAGCAAGGCCGGTACACTCAACCCGTTTTTCAAGGAGCCTTTCATGTCCGTTGCCCAGCCAGCCCACAAGCGCATCTTGCTGAAGCTGTCTGGGGAAGCGTTGATGGGCGACGACGCCTTCGGGATCAACCGCGCGACCATCGTGAGAATGGTGGAAGAGGTCGCCGAGGTCGTGCATATGGGCGTGCAGGTGGCCATCGTGATCGGTGGCGGCAACATCTTCCGCGGCGTGGCCGGCGGTTCGGTCGGCATGGACCGGGCCACTGCCGATTACATGGGCATGCTGGCCACCGTGATGAACGCGCTGGCCCTGGCCGACGCGATGAACAAGCAGGGCCTGATTCCGCGCGTGATGTCGGCCATCGCCATCGAGCAGGTGGTCGAGCCCTATGTCCGGCCCAAGGCCCTGCAGTATCTCGAAGAAGGCAAGGTCGTGATCTTTGCGGCGGGCACCGGCAACCCGTTTTTCACCACCGACACGGCAGCGGCGCTGCGCGGCGCCGAGATCGGTGCCGAGGTCGTGCTCAAGGCCACCAAGGTCGACGGCGTCTACTCGGCCGATCCGCAGAAATATCCTTCGGCCACCCGCTACACCAAGCTTTCGTTCGACGAGGCCATGGCGCAGAACCTGGGCATCATGGATGCCACGGCCTTCGCCCTGTGCCGCGATCAGAAGCTGCCGATCAAGGTCTTCTCCATATTCAAGCACGGCGCCCTCAAGCGAGTGGTGATGGGGGAGGACGAAGGAACCCTTGTCTACGCTTAGGGAGATCCATCCATGACGATGACCACGACGACCGCCGAAATCAAGAAGGCGATGGAAGCCAAGATGGACCAGTCCATCGCGGCCTTCCAGCACAATCTGACCAAGATCCGCACCGGCCGTGCCAATCCGGCGCTGCTCGACACCGTGCACGTCGACTACTACGGCGCGATCCTGCCGATCAGCCAGGTGGCCAATGTGTCGTTGATCGACGCGCGCACCATCAGTGTCCAGCCCTGGGAAAAGGGCATGGGCGCCAAGATCGAGAAAGCCATCCGCGAAAGCGACCTCGGACTGAATCCGGCCTCGATGGGCGACCTGATCCGCGTGCCGATGCCGCCCATGAGCGAGGAGCGGCGCAAGGAAATGACCAAGCTGGTGCGCCACGAGGGCGAGGCGGCCAAGGTCGCGGTGCGCAACCTGCGCCGCGACGCGAACGAGCACGTGAAGAAGCTGGTCAAGGACAAGCTGGCCTCGGAGGACGAGCAAAAGCGCTCCGAAGCCGAAATCCAGAAGCTGACAGACCGCCACATCGCCGCGATCGATCAGATGGTCGCTGGCAAAGAGCAGGAAATCATGGCCGTCTAGCGGCCAGTCATCGATGAGCACCGTTCCGCATCACATCGCCATCGTCATGGACGGCAACGGCCGCTGGGCGACGCAGCGGTACCTGCCGCGCGCGGCCGGCCACAAGAAGGGCGTCAGCGCGTTGCGCGTCTGCGTGCGCCGTTGCGGGGAACTCGGCGTGGGGGTGCTCACGGTATTCGCGTTCTCGTCGGAGAACTGGAACCGTCCGGCCGAGGAAATCTCGGGCCTGATGGAATTGCTGGTGTTCGCGCTGGCCCGCGAAGTGCCGCAGCTAAAGACCGAGGGCGTCCGCGTGCATTTCATCGGCGACCGCGCCGGGCTGTCCGAGAAGGTGCGTGCCGGCCTGATCCAGGCCGAGGCCGCCACCGCGGCGAACACCGGGCTGATCTTCAATATCTGCTTCAACTACGGCGGGCGCTGGGACATCACGCAGGCGGCCGCGCGGCTGGCAGAGCGGGGTGAACCGATCACCGAAGCCAGCCTCGGGTCGGCGCTGGGGCTCGCGCATGTGCCCGATCCCGATCTGGTGATCCGAACCGGCGGCGAGCGCCGGCTGTCGAATTTCCTGCTGTGGCAAGCAGCCTACGCCGAACTCTATTTCAGCGACAAACTCTGGCCTGAATTCGACGAAGCCGCACTGGACCAGGCGCTGGCCGACTACGCGACACGGGAGCGCCGATTCGGCAAGACCCCGGAACAGCTCGGCCGGGCGCGGAAGGCGGCCTGAGCGCCAGCCCTGGAATGCTCAAGCAACGCATCATCACGGCCATCGTCCTGTTGGCGATCCTGCTGCCGGCCCTTTTCTGGCCGTCGCCGGTGCCGTTCGCGGTGGTCGCCCTCATCCTCATCGGCGCCGCAGGCTGGGAATGGGGCCGCCTCAACGGCCTGGCACCCGGCGCTGCCCTGCTCGAAGCGCTGGCCTGCCTCAGCCTGTGCGCCGGCTCGTGGTGGCTCGGCTGGCTGGACCGATCAATGCCTCTGCTGTGGACCATCGCCGGCGGACTCTGGGTCCTGGGTGGCGCCTGGCTGCTGCGCATCGGGGTGGCCGGCTGGCCCCGCATCGCGCAACCGGTCCGCCTGGTCATCGGCATCCTGGTGCTCTGGCTGGCCTGGCTCGCGGTGGCCCAGGCCCGGGTCATTGGGACTAATTTCCTGTTGTCGGTCCTGGTGCTGGTCTGGGTGGCGGACATCTTTGCCTATGTTGCCGGCCGCACCTTGGGCTTGAAATTCACCAAGGGCAAGCTGGCGCCGACGATCAGCCCGGGCAAGAGCTGGGAAGGAGTCTGGGGCGGCATGTCAGGCGTCCTGGTCCTCGCCGGGGTCTGGGCTGCGCTGGACGCGACCTGGCAGGCCCCGGTGGCCAGCCTCTATACGCGGCTGGCCAGCCGCGGCATTGCCTTGCTGATGATCGGCGCGGCCTTCCTGGCAGCAATGAGCGTGGTGGGCGACCTGGTGGAGTCGCTCGTCAAGCGCAGTGCCGGCGTGAAGGATGCCAGCCAATTGCTGCCCGGCCATGGGGGCGTGCTCGATCGCATTGACGCCTTGTTGCCCACCCTGCCGCTGGCGCTGATGCTCGCCAGCCTCACGGCCCGATGAGGCAGCGCATCACGGTCCTGGGCTCCACCGGCTCGGTCGGGGCCAATACCCTGGATGTGATCGCCCGTCACCCCGGTCGCTTCGAGGTGTTCGCCCTCAGCGCCGCCAACCAGGTCGACCTCATGCTGCAGCAGTGCGCGCAGTTCAGTCCGCGTCTTGCGGTGATGGCGGCCGAGGTCCCGGGCCGGGAGCTCGCCCGGAAGGTCAAGGCCGGCGGTTTGGCAACCGAGGTAAGGTGGGGACAGCAAGCCCTGGAGGAAGTGGCAGCGCATGAGTCGGTGGATGTGGTGATGGCGGCGATCGTGGGCGCCGCCGGGCTGGCTTCGTGCCTGGCGGCCGCGCGCGCCGGCAAGCGCCTGCTGCTGGCCAACAAGGAAGCCCTGGTGGTAGGCGGTTCGCTGTTCATGGCGGCGGTGCGGCAGGGCGGCGCGACCTTGCTGCCGATCGACAGCGAGCACTCGGCCATCTTCCAGTCGCTCCCCGAAGATCCGGCCACCTGGGAGGACCGTGTCGAGAAAATCATCCTCACCGCGTCGGGCGGCCCGTTTCGCACACGCGAGCCTTCGACCCTGCGCAACGTCACCCCGGAGGAGGCCTGCGCCCACCCGAACTGGGTGATGGGACGCAAGATCTCGGTCGATTCGGCCACCATGATGAACAAGGCGCTGGAGGTGATTGAGGCGCGCTTCCTGTTCGGGCTGGCGCCCGAGCGGCTGGAGGTGGTGATCCATCCGCAGAGCGTTATCCATTCCATGGTTCAGTACCGCGACGCCTCGGTCGTGGCACAGTTGGGTACACCGGACATGCGCGTGCCGATCGCCTACGGCCTGGCTTGGCCCGACCGGCTGGCTTCGGGCGCCCAGCCGCTGGACTTCCGGAACCTGGCTGACATGAGCTTTGAGTCGCTGGACAGCCGCCGTCATCGGGAGCGCTTTCCCGGGCTGGAACTGGCCTGGGACAGCCTGCGCGCGCCACCGGGAACCACCGCGATCCTGAACGCGGCCAACGAGGCGGCCGTCGAGGCCTTCCTGGACCGGCGAATCCGCTTCGACCAGATCCATCATGTCAACGTTGCAACTTTGACCGCGGTCGAGGCGTCCAATCCGCAATCGCTGGACGGGTTGCTGGAGCTGGACGCTCGGTCGCGGGAAGCCGCCCGCCGCGCGATTGCCCGGCTGGCGCCCTGAACTCAACGGCGCTTGTCTACCATGCTCACCCTTGTTGCATTTGTGGTCGCGCTGGGCCTGTTGATCGCGGTGCACGAATACGGCCATTACCGGGTTGCCGTGGCCTGCGGCGTGAAGGTCCTGCGCTTTTCGATCGGATTCGGTGGCACCCTTTACCGATGGCAGCCCAAACGGCAACGCAAGGGACAGTCGACCGAGTTCGTGATTGGGGCCTTTCCCCTGGGTGGCTACGTCAAGATGCTGGACGAACGGGAAGGACCGGTGCCGCCCGATGAGCGCCACCTGGCGTTCAACACCCAACCCCTGAAATCGCGCGCGGCCATCGTCGCAGCCGGGCCGCTGGCCAATCTGTTGCTGGCGGTGTTCCTGTACGCCGCCGTGAACTGGTATGGCGTTCAGGAGCCCAAGCCCATCCTGGCCAGCCCGGTGCCCGGTTCGGTCGCCGAGCAGGCGGGGTTGCGTGGCGGTGAGCGGGTCGAGAGCGCGGCCTTCGAGGGCGAGCCGATGCAGCCTCTGCGCTCGTTCGAGGAACTGCGCTGGTTGCTGACGCGCGGAGCGCTCGATGCGCGCGACATCCGGTTGCAGGTGGTTTTCCCCGGGCGCGGCGGCGCAACCGAAAAGGTGCTGGCGCTGAGCCGGTTGGAGTCGCGTGATGCCGACGCCCTGTTGTTCCGGAAGATTGGCATCACCGGCCCCTGGACCCCGCCGGTGATCGGTGAAGTGATGGCCGCTGGCGCGGCGCAGCGCGCCGGGCTGCGCCTGGGCGACCGGGTGCTGGCCATCGGGCCGACCCCGGTCGTCGACGGGCAGCAATTGCGCGAACTGATTCGCGCCAGCGTGCGGGCAAGCCAGGGGCTGCGCCAGGAGTGGCAGGTCCAGCGCGGCGGCCAGACGGTGGCGATCGCCGTGCAACCCGATGTCGTGGTGGACGGCGACAAGACCATCGGCCGTATCGGCGCCTACGTCGGCGCTGCGCCCGAATTCGTCACTGTGCGCTACGGGCCGCTTGAAGGTCTGACGAAGGGCGCGCAGCGCACCTGGGAGGTCTCGGTGCTCACCTTGCGCATGATGGGGCGCATGGTGATCGGCGAAGCGTCGCTCAAGAACCTGAGCGGCCCGCTCACGATCGCCGATTACGCGGGCAAGTCGGCCAGCCTGGGATTGACGCAGTACCTGGTGTTTCTGGCCCTGATCAGCGTGAGCCTGGGCGTGCTGAACCTGCTGCCACTTCCGGTCTTGGACGGCGGACACCTGATGTATTATCTTTGGGAGGCCGTTACGGGCAAGAGTGTCTCAGACACCTGGATGGATCGCCTGCAGCGGGGCGGCATTGCGGTGCTGCTGGTCATGATGTCGATCGCGCTGTTCAACGACGTCACCCGTCTCTTTGGTTAGTATTTTTTGACTGCGCCCGCCAGCGCCTTCGGGCGGCGCGGCCCAACCTTGATTCATGAAAAAACAATTCAAGCGCTTTCGCGTGCGTACCGTCACAGCCGTGGTCGCAATCGCGTTCGTGGCCAATGCCTGGGCGGTGGACCCCTTCACGGTGCGCGACATCCGGGTCGAGGGCCTGCAGCGCGTGGAGCCGGGCACCGTGTTCGCATCGCTGCCGTTTCGCATCGGCGACCAGTACAGCGATGAGAAGGGATCGGCCGCGATTCGGGCGCTGTTCGGCCTGGGCCTGTTCAAGGACGTGCACCTGGAGGTCAGTGGCGACGTGCTGGTGGTCATTGTCGAGGAGCGGCCCACCGTCGCCGACGTGGATTTCGTGGGCGCGCGCGAATTCGACAAGGAAGCCCTGAAGAAGGCCTTGCGTGAGATCGGGCTGGCCGAAGGCCGTCCCTACGACCAGGGCCTGGCCGACCGGGCCGAGCAGGAGCTCAAGCGCCAGTACATCAACAAGAGCTTGTATGCCGTCGAGGTCGTGACCACCGTCACACCGATCGAGCGCAATCGCGTCAACTTGACCTTCACCGTGACCGAGGGCGATCCCGCGAAGATCAAGGAAATCCACATTGTCGGCAACAAGGCCTTCAGCGAGTCGACGCTCAAGAAGCTTTTCGACCAGGACACGGGAGGCTGGTTGAGCTGGTACACCAAGTCCGACCGCTATGCGCGAACCAAGCTCAATGCCGATCTGGAAACGCTGCGATCCTATTACCTCAGCCGTGGCTTCCTCGAGTTCCGCGTCGACTCGACCCAGGTGGCGATCTCGCCCAGCAAGCAGGACATCACAATCACTGTCAACGTGACCGAGGGCGAGCGCTACGTCGTTTCGGGCGTGCGGCTCGAAGGCAATTACCTGGGCAAGGAAGACGAGTTCAAGTCGCTGGTCAGGATCCGGCCGGGCCAGCCCTACAACGCGGACGAGGTTGCCGAGACGACCAAGGCCTTCACCGACTATTTCGGTAAATTCGGCTACGCGTTCGCCAATGTCGAGGCCCGACCCGAGATCGACCGTGCCAACAACCGGGTCGAGTTCACCCTGGCGGCCGAGCCGTCGCGCCGCGCCTATGTCCGGCGGGTCAACATCTCCGGCAACAACCGCACCCGGGACGAGGTGGTGCGGCGCGAATTCCGGCAGTTCGAATCGTCCTGGTACGACGCCGACAAGATCAAGCTGTCGCGCGACCGGATCGACCGGCTGGGTTACTTCAAGGAAGTCAACATCGAGACCAGCGACGTCCCCGGCGCGCCCGACCAGGTCGACCTGAACCTGACGGTGGTCGAAAAGCCAACCGGCAGCCTGCAATTGGGTGCCGGGTTTTCGACCGCGGAAAAGCTCGCGCTGTCGTTCTCGATCAAGCAGGAAAACGCCTTCGGGTCCGGCAACTACCTCGGCCTGGAAGTCAACACCAGCAAGTACAACCAGACCCTGGTCTTGAATTCGGTCAACCCTTACTTCACCCCGGACGGCGTTTCGCGCACGATCGATCTCTACCATCGCTCATCCAAGCCCTACGAAAATCAGGGCGGCAATTACGAGCTGAAAACCAGCGGTGCCGGGGTGCGCTTCGGCATTCCGTTCAGCGAGCTGGACACCGTCTACTTCGGCGCCAGTGCCGAGCGCACCCAGATCGTCGAGGGCACCAACATCCCCGCCGCCTACCTGGCCTATGCCCAACAGTTCGGGTTTACCAGCAATGCCCTGCCGCTGTCGATCGGCTGGTCGCGCGACAATCGCGACAGTGCGCTGGCCCCGACTTCCGGCCGGTATCAGCGGGCGGCCGGCGAAGTGGGCGTTCTGGCCGACGCGAAGTATTTCCGGGCCAACTATCAGTACCAGCAGTTCGTGCCGCTCAACAAACAGTTCACCTTCGCGTTCAACGGCGAACTCGGCTGGGGCAAGGGCCTGGGCGGGAACCCCTATCCGGTCTTCAAGAACTTCTATTCCGGCGGCCTGGGCTCCGTGCGTGGCTTCGACCAGGGCACCCTGGGTCCCCGTGACGTAACCGGCTCAGTGATCGGCGGTCCCAAGAAGATCACCCTCAACACTGAAATCATCACGCCGTTCCCGGCACCCGGGAACGACCGCTCGCTGCGGATGTTCGGATTTGTCGACGCCGGCAACGTTTGGGGCGAAAATGAGAAGCTGGACGTCTCGCTGATGCGCGCGTCGGTCGGTATCGGTCTGTCCTGGATCTCGCCGATCGGGCCGTTGCGGCTGGCTGCGGCCGTGCCGGTGCGGAAGTTCGCTGGCGATAGAATCCAGAAATTGCAATTCCAGATTGGAACGACCTTCTAATGAAGTACCTGTCCCGTCAATGCCTGATGATCCTGTTCGGTGTGCTGGCCCTTGGCGCGCAGGTACATGCCGACGATTTCCGGGTTGGCTTCGTCAATACCGATCGCATCTTCCGCGAGGCCAACACGGCCAAAGCCGCCCAGGCCAAGCTGGAGCAGGAGTTTTCCAAGCGCGAGAAGGAACTCAACGACCTGGGCAATGCGCTCAAGGCCGCGTCGGACAAGTTCGAACGCGAAGCGCCCACCCTGTCCGAAAGTCAGCGTTCCCAGCGCCAGAAGCAGCTGGTCGACCAGGATCGCGACTTCCAGCGCAAGCGCCGCGAATTCCAGGAAGACCTGAATTCGCGCAAGAACGAGGAACTGCAGCAGGTGCTCGAGCGCGCCAACAAGGTGGTCAAACAGGTGGCCGAGGCCGAAAAATACGACGTGGTGCTGCAGGAAGCGGTCTACATCAATCCCAAGCACGACATCACCGACAAGGTGATCAAGGCGCTCAACGCCATTAGCGCCAACTCCAAGTAGGTGTGCAACTTCGCCTAGGCTCGATCGTTGAAGCGCTCGGCGGTGAGCTGTGCGGCGATCCCGGTCGGGCGATCAAAGGCCTGGCGGCCCTGGAAACGGCCACCGACAAACAGCTGAGCTTCCTCAGCAATCCCCGATACCAGCAACAGCTCGCGGCCTCCCGGGCGGCCTGCGTCATTGTCGGGCCCGGCTCGCGCGATGCCGCCCTCGCGCGCGGCGACTGCATCATTGCGGATCAGCCCTACCTGTACTTCGCCCGGGTAACCCAGTTATGGAAAGGGCGCCTGGGCGCCGATCCAGGGCCGGCGGTTCATCCCAGCGCGGTGATCGATCCCGACGCGGTGATCGACCCGACGGCACGGATCGGCGCGCTCTGCGTCGTCGAACGGGGCGCGCGGATTGGCGCAGGCACCATCGTCAAAGGCCGTGTCTCGATCGGCGAGAACTGTGTGCTCGGGGACCGCTGCATTGTCCATCCCGGCGTCGTGATCGGCGCCGACGGCTTCGGTTTCGCACCCGACGACGGCCGCTGGGAAAAGATCGAGCAGCTCGGCGCCGTGCGCATCGGCGACGATGTGGAGATCGGCGCCAACACCTGCATCGACCGCGGCGCGCTGAACGACACCGTCATCGAGGACGGCGTCAAGCTCGACAACCTGATCCAGATCGCGCACAACGTCCGTATCGGCAAGCACACGGCCATGGCGGGTTGTGCCGCGGTGGCCGGCAGCGCCACAATCGGCGCCTACTGCACCATCGGAGGTCGCGCCGGCATCCTGGGCCACCTGACGATCGCCGATCACGTCCATATATCGGCCACCTCCCTGGTTACCCGTTCCATCCTCAAGCCCGGACACTACAGCGGCATTTTTCCCATCGACGACAATGCCTCGTGGGAGAAAAACGCGGCGACACTCAAGCAGCTGTATAAACTGCGCGAGCGCATCAAGGCCCTGGAGAAGAAGACCGACTCATGATGGACATCCACGAGATTCTCAAGCAGCTGCCGCATCGCTACCCGTTCCTGCTGGTCGACCGGGTGCTGGCGTACGAGAAGGGCAAGAGCATCAAGGCCCTCAAGAACGTGACCATCAACGAGCCTTTCTTCGTCGGCCACTTCCC
>JAAOZX010000386.1 GCA_012274225.1 Comamonadaceae bacterium
GCAGCAAGCCGAGCAAGGCCGCCAGCGCCGCCGGGATTCCATACCGTTCCCAGGGCGATACCGCGTCGCCCGCGACGATTTCCACCGGCACGGAAGTCCGCTCCAGCACGCGGTTGGTGACCGAGTTCTCGACCAGGCGCGTGAGTGAATTCTTGCGCGTCGTGCTCATCACGATTTCATCGCAGTGCAGGCGCTTGGCCAGATCGGTGATGCGCTCGGCCTGGTCCCCCACCTCCATGTGCACGGCATAGGGGATGCCGAAGCCGTCGAGGATGCGCATGCACGGCCGCAGCGCCTTCTCCGACTCCCCACGGTGGTAATCGCGAAGGTTGCGGCCGCTGAAGAACCGCACCAGGTAACGGCTGAAAGACGGCTGCACGTTCAGCAGGTGGATCTGCATCGAGCTGTCGTTCATGAAACGGCGCACGACATGTCGGACCGCGAATTCGGAATTGCGAGATGAACTGACCGGGATCAGGATCTTCATGGCTAGGCCTCCTGTGTGCGGGCGAACACCCGCCGGATCGGCGCCGACGACCGGCGCGAAGCTCGCTGGGCGCGCCGCGGCACGGCCCGGTTCGGTGACGCGCCTGGCCGCCGCGGACCAGCGGAAATAGAGCTTGAGCAGTTCCATCGCCACCGGCGAAGCGATGAAGAAGGGCAGCATCAGCATCCAGTCGTCCAGCCCGAGCGGCACGGTGTCGAAGAACGGCTGGAAGAAGGGAACGTACACCACCGTCAGCACCAGCGCGAACGACACGGCCACGGCCCAGACCATCCAGCGGTTGCTCGTGATGCCGATGGAGAAGATGCTGTGGTATTCGGATCTCGCAGTGAAGGCGCGCAGCAGTTCCGAGGAGCACAGGGTCACGAAGGCGATCGTCTGCGCCGCTTCCAGGTGGCCCGGATAGCGCTGCATCGCGAGGAAGAACACGCTCAGGATGGCGATCGCGTCCACCGCAGCGATGACGCCGATGCCGATTGCCATGTCGCGATTGATCACGTGCTCCCTGGGCGAGCGGGGCGGCTGCTTCATGATGTCGGGATCGCCCTTTTCCAGGCCGAGCGCGAGCGCCGGCGCGCCGTCGCTCACCAGGTTCAGCCACAGCAGCTGCACCGGCCGCAGCGGAATGGGCATGCCGAACAGCATCGCGCCGAACACGATCAGGATCTCGCCCACGTTGCAGGCGAGCAGGAAATAGACGAACTTGCGGATGTTCGAGTAGATGATCCGGCCCTGCTCGATGGCCGCGACGATGCTGGCGAAGTTGTCGTCGGTAAGCACCATGTCGGCGGTCTGCTTGGCGACGTCGGTGCCGGTGATCCCCATGGCGACGCCGATATTGGCGCGCTTCAGGGCCGGCGCGTCGTTCACGCCGTCGCCGGTCATCGCCACAACGTGGCCGCGCGACTTGAGCGCCTCGACGATGCGGGTCTTGTGCTGCGGCGAGACGCGGCAGCACACGTCGAGCCGGTCGGCCCGGTCCGCCAGTTCCTTGTCGCTGAGCCGGTCGAGCTCGGCGCCGGTCAGCACCAGGCCGCCGGGCGTGAGCAGGCCGATATCGCGGGCTATCGCTTCGGCGGTGTCCTTGTAGTCGCCGGTGACCATGATGCTCTTGAGCCCCGCGCCGCGCGATACCTTCAGGGCTTCGATCACCTCGGGCCGGGGCGGATCGATCATGCCCAGCAGGCCGGCAAAGACCAGGTCACGCTCGACCGTGGCCGGATCCATGCTGGCCGGCATCTCGCCCAGCGGGCGGTACGCGACCGCGAGCACTCGCAGCGCATTGCCGGCCATGTCGTGGTTCTGTTCCAGGATCGTGTCGCGCATGGCCTGCGTCAGCGGTTCGGCGCGGCCGTCCTGCAGGCTCTGGACACAGAGGTCCAGCACCACGTCGGGCGCGCCTTTCACGAACACCATCATCGCGGGCTCCGCGCCACCCCGGCGATGAATCGTGCTCATGCGCTTGCGTTCCGAGTCGAAGGGAATTTCCTGTACCCGCGGCCACATCGCCTCCAGGTCCTCGCGCTGGTAGCCCGCCTTCACGGAGGCGACGGCCATGGCCGCTTCCGTGGGGTCGCCGATGATGCGCCAGGAGACCTTGCCGTCCGCATCGCAGCTTTCCTCGAGCCGGGCGTCGTTGCACAGCAGCGCGCCCTCGAGCAGTCGCGTCGCATCCGGGTTCGCACGCGGATCGAAGGGGTGCGTGCCGGTGAAGAACTGGCCCGTGGGGGCGTACCCCTCGCCAGTGATGCGCAGCCGCTTGCCGCCGGTCCAGCCTTGCACGACGGTCATCTGGTTTTGCGTCAGCGTGCCGGTCTTGTCCGAGCACACCACCGTCGCGCAACCCAGCGTCTCCACCGCCGGAAGCTTGCGGATGAGCGCGTGGTGCTTGATCATGCGCTGCATGCCCAGGGCCAGGCAGATCGTGACGATGGCCGGCAGCCCCTCGGGCACCGCGGCGATGGCCAGGCTCACCGCGATCATGAACAGGTTGACGATGTCTCTGCGCTCGGCCTGCAAGTACGCGAGGAAGCCGTTCTGGAAAGCGTCGGTCAGGTGCGTGTCGCGGAACAGCCCATACACAAACACAACGGCGCAGATGGCGAGGCAGGCCGAACCGAGGACCTTGCCAAGGTCGGCCAGTTTGCGCTGCAGAGGCGTTTCCTTGTCCTCGAACGACTGCAGCATCTGCGCGATCATCCCGATCTGCGTGTTCATTCCGGTGGCGGTGACCAGCCCGCGCCCGCGCCCGTAGGTGACCACTGTACCCATGAACGCCGTGTTGCGGCGGTCACCCAGCGGGATCTCCTTGTCCAGCACGACGCCCGCGTTCTTTTCCACCGGCACCGATTCGCCGGTGAGCGAGGCTTCCTCGATCTTGAGGTTCACGCTCTGCACCAGGCGCAGGTCAGCCGGGACGAAATTTCCCGCTTCCAGCAGCACGATGTCGCCGGCGACGAGCTCGCGGCTCGCGACGACGACCTGGTGCCCGTCGCGGATCACGGCGGCGTTCGGCGCGGCCATCTTCTTGAGCGCGGCGAGCGCCTGCTCGGCCTTGGACTCCTGGATCACGCCGACCACCGCGTTCAGCGCGACGATGAACATGATGGCGATCGAGTCCACGTATTCGCCCAGCGCCAGCGAGACCAGCGCCGCGACCACCAGGATGATGACCAGGTAATTGTTGAACTGGTCCCACAGCAGCGCGAGGAAGCCGGGCCGTGGCCGCTCCTGCAACTCGTTGAGGCCGTGCTGGCGGCCGCGTGCTTGGGCCTCCTGCTGAGTCAGGCCGAGCTCCAGGTGCGTGCGGAAGTCGGCGACGAGCTGCTCGACGGGTTTTCCGTGCGATTCCTTGTCATGCATATGCGTTTCCCCAGGAGATTGCCCAGTGAAAGCAGTATGGTTGGCCGTCCCGCCCTTGAAAATTCGAACGTTGTGATGGACAGGTTCACGAAACCGGAATGCGCCGAACGAATCGTGAACCGATGCTTCACATTTCGTGAACGATGGCGGCCCCCGGTCGCGTTGACGGAGACCCGATGTCGTGCTAAAAGATGCATGTTCGGCAGTAACCGGACATCCCTCCAAAGGGGAGTAGCTCTGGCGGCCTCCGGGCTGCCATGCGGCGATCGTCAAGACGGGCACGAGCCCCGGTCGCAGCGGCATTCGCGCCAAGCGCAGATGCGAGCAAGACCTTTGCCTAACGGGTGAAGGCACCAGTTCCGGCGGCCTTCACCCCGAGGTGAAGGCCGCTGCGCATTTGCGAGCGGTCATGGCAACCATTGAACGGGAGTCCCGCCATGACGCAGATGAACATAGGACGCTACCTGAGGCACGGCACGCTCCCGCAGTTGCGCCTGTTCGAGGCGAGCGTGCGGCTCGGCAGCCTGGCGCGCGCGGCGCAGGAGCTGCACATGGCGCCGCCCACGGCAACGGCGCAGATCAAGAAGCTGACCGAGACCGTGGGGTTACCGCTGCTCGAGCAGGTCGGCAAGCGGATGTACCCGACCGATGTCGGACGCCGCGTCTATGACGGCTGCAGCGACGTTTTTCGCGCGCTGGGATCGCTGGAAGATGCGCTCGACGACATGCGCAGCCTGGCTACCGGCCAGCTGAGCGTCGCGGTGGCATCGACGGCGCGTTATTTCGCGCCGCGCCTGCTCGGCGCCTTCGCGCAGCGCCATCCGGGAATCCGGGCCTGCCTGCACATCGACAACAGCGGTGCCGTGCTGGAGCGGCTGCGCCGCAACGAGGACGATCTTTACCTGGTCGCCGACCCGGCGCCTTCCAGCGACGTGATGGTTCAGGCGTTGGTCCCCAATCCGCTGGTCGTCGACGCACGCGCCGATCATCCTCTCGCCCGGCAGCACGACGTGAAATTCGCCCGGATGGCAGCGGAGCCGTTCCTGATGCGCGAGCCCGGCTCCGGCACCCGGGATGCCGTGCTGAAGGTATTCGCCAGTCACGGCCTTGCGCCACAAACGCGCATGGAGCTGAGCAGCAACGAGGCCATCCGCGAGGCGATCCTGGCCGGGCTGGGTGTGTCCATCCTTTCGCGCTACACGTTGGGCATCGAACCGGAACCCACCGGCCTCACCTGCATCGACGTCGAAGGCTTCCCGCTGCAAAGCCAGTGGCACTTCGCCTATCCAATCGGCAAGCACCTTGGCCTGGCCGCGCGAGCGTTCCTGGAATTCGCGCGCGCCCAGGCGAGTCAGCTCGCACGCGGTGCGCTGGCGCAATCGACTGCGACTCCCGCAGCCCGTCCGGCTTTCAAGGTCGGCTAGCCGAGCAGGCGCGCCAGCGTCAGCAGCGCCAGCAGCACCATCCACAGCACCACCGACCGCCACACCAGCCCGACGATGCTGCGCAGGTGGCCGACTTCGGCCTCCCGCCCCGGGGTGCTCTCGGTATCGGCCATGGCCTCCACCCCGCTGGAGCGGAAGCCCTGCGAGCTGTTGGGCACGAACGCAGCCTTCAGCGCTTCACCGCCCAGGCGCACGTTCACCGCGCCCGAAGTCGCAGCCAGGATCACGCCGTCGTTGTCGTCGGGGAAGCGCTGGGCATAGTTGCGCCAGCAGTCGATGGCGTCCTCGAAACTGCCGACCACCGCGAACGCCAGGGCCGTGATGCGGGCCGGCAGCCAGTCGATCGCCGACCAGGCCCTCGCGGCAGCCGACTGCAGCGCCTGGCTGACCGGCTGGCTGGATGTGGTGCTGCGATGGCGCCAGTAGCGATTGACGAACTCGCTGGTCCGGTACAGGATGGCGCCGGCCGGCCCCAGCCCGAATGCGGCCAGCACCGAGAACCAGGCCAGCACGCCGAACACGTGGCGGTGCGCCGCAAGCACCGAATACTCGATCACATGGCGGACGATTTCGCTGCGCGGCAACTGGCTGGCGTCGACCTGCTGCCATTGGGCGAGCAGCTCGCGCGCCCGAACCTCGTCGCCGCTGTCCAGCGCGTCGCGGATGTTGGTGAAATGATGGCTGAACTGGCGAAAGCCAAGCGTCACGTACAGCACGGCCACGCTCCATAGCACGGCCACCGGCCATCCCAGCAGCAGCAGCAGGGCCCAGTGCACCGCCACCGCCGCAAGCGACGGCAGGATCACGGCCAGCAACCAGGCGACCCAGCCATGGTTGGTCTTGCCGGTATCGAAGTTGCGGCTGACCCAGCGCGCCCAGAGTCGCAGTCCCGCATGGATCGGGTTGTTGCGCGCCAACGGACGCACCTGCTCGATCAGCAGCGCGAACAGGATGGCGAAAAAGCTCATCCCTGGATGATAAAGGCCCCGTTGGTGCGCATCGTTAACGGGCGTCAAGGCCCGGCGAGTCAGGCGCCTGCCGAGAGGAAGCGGTAGAAATTGCGCAACATGCCGGCCGTGGCGCCCCAGACGAAGCGCTCGACGGCGCCGTCCCGGTAGGGCATGGAGAACCATTCGCGGCGCACGCCCGGCCAGTCGATGGCATGGTGGTGGTGATGCGCCGGGTTCATCAGGAAATCGAGGGGTACCTCGAACGCATCGGCCACCTCAAAGGCATTGAGCGTCAGCCGGTGCTCGGGGCTGACCAGCGCGACCACCGGGGTGATGACGAACTGCGAGCCGGTGGTGTAGGTGGGCAGCCGCCCGATCACCTCCACCCAGCCGGGCTCCAGCCCGATCTCCTCCTGGGCCTCGCGCAGGGCCGTGTGGGCCTCATCGGCATCGGTGTCGTCCTGCTTGCCGCCCGGGAAGGCGATCTGCCCGGAGTGGGTGGACAGGTGGGTGGTGCGCTCGGTCAGAAGGACCGTCGGGCGCTCGCGCATCACGATGCCGACCAGGACCGAGGCATTGGCCATCGGCCGATCGGAGAAGCGGCGCTCGGCCCAGACCTCGGGTTGCCACTGCGGTGGTGAACGGAACCGCTCGCGCAGCGCCTGCGCCGACAGCGCGTCCTGCCGCACCGGCGGCAGGTGCGCGTCCACGGCGATCACCGGCGCGGTGCGCGGATCGAAGCCGGGCAACTGGGTCAGTGGCAGGTCGGCGGGGGCCGGATTGATGGGCATTGCAGGGTTGGACCGAAAATGAAAAAGGCCGCCACGAGCACTGGGCTGGGGCGGCCTGATCGCGCAGTGGCTGCCTGGCTATTCGACGGCGGCCGGCTTGTTGTGGTGGGCCAGCTTTTCCTTGATGCGCGCCGACTTGCCGCTGCGCTCGCGCAGGTAGTACAGCTTGGCGCGGCGCACGTCGCCGCGGCGCTTCACTTCGATGCTGGCAATCAGTGGGCTGTAGGTCTGGAAGGTGCGTTCCACGCCTTCGCCGCTGGAGATCTTGCGCACCGTGAAGCCGCTGTTGAGGCCCCGGTTGCGCTTGGCGATCACCACGCCTTCGTAGGCCTGCACGCGCTTGCGGGTGCCTTCGACGACGCTGACGCTGACGATGACGGTATCGCCGGGAGAGAACTCGGGAATTTTCTTGCCCAGACGGACAATCTCTTCCTGCTCTAGGGTTTGGATCAGGTTCATGGTTTCCTCGGTGATCGTGCCCGCGCTACGCTAGGGGCGGCTGCTACGCTGGCGTGCAGGCCGCGGCCGGGCAGAGGATCGGAAAAGCCTTTGATTATAAACAACTTCAGCCCACCTTGACCAGGAACGCCTCGTCGGTCCGGGACAGCCGCCCCGCCGCGCGGGCGGCCTCGATCAGGTCGGGGCGGTGCCGGGCGGTGATTTCCAGGCGGCGATCGCGCCGCCAACGCTCGATTTGCAGGTGGTGGCCCGACAGCAGCTCGGCAGGCGCCCGCAGGCCATCCCACTCCTCCGGGCGGGTGTAGTGCGGACAATCGAGCAGCCCGTCCAGGGCGTCATGGAAGCTGTCGAACTGGTGGCTGTCGGCGTCGCCCAGCACGCCGGGTTGCAGGCGCGCCACGGCATCGAGCAAGGCCATGGCGGCGATTTCGCCGCCCGACAGGACGAAGTCGCCCAGGCTGACCTGCAGGTCGACGTGGCGGTCGATGAAGCGCTGGTCGACTCCTTCGTAGCGGCCGCAGATGAGCACCGCACCGGCGCTGGCCGACCACTCCTGGACGCCCGCGTGGTCGAGCCGGCGGCCGATCGGCGAAAACAGCACGACCGGCGCCGATGCCGCTTCGCCACGCTGCGCCTGGACGGCAGTCAGGCAGCGCGCCAGCGGCCCGGCCATCATGACCATGCCCGGCCCACCGCCGAAGGGCCGGTCGTCGACCCGGCGGTAGTTGCCCTCGGCGAAATCGCGCGGGTTCCACAGATGCACGTCGACCAGGCCAGATTCGTAGGCGCGCCGGGTGACGCCGCTGGCCAGGAACGGCGCGAACAGTGCGGGGAAGAGCGTGATGACGTCGAAGCGCATGGGTGGTGGGCCCCGCGGGTTCAGTAATCGGGCTGCCAGTCGACGGTGATGCGCCGCTCGGCAAGGTCCACGTTGTCGACATGGGCCGAGACGAAGGGGATCAGGCGTTCCAGCGTCTTGCCGTGCTCGAAGTATTCGATGACCAGCACGGTCTGCGGCCCGGTGGACAGCAGTTCCCTGACGCTGCCCAGCACCA
>JAAOZX010000387.1 GCA_012274225.1 Comamonadaceae bacterium
AGCGCCAGCAGCGAGATGGCCAGGCAAATCACGGCCAGCAGCAGGTAACCCAGGTAGAGACGGAAGGTTTCGTGCAGCGCCGGGCGCCGGTCGCTCGACCCGAAATGCTCTACCCGCACACCACGGGTTGTGCTTTCGACGAAGTCGTTGCGGGTCGGATCCCTCAAGATGTGCCCGCCTCGACCTCGCGAATGTTGGCCTTGCGCAGGCGCATGGCATTCAGCGAGCGTCGCCAATTCAAGGCCGATCCGATGTAGAAGATGGCCTTCAGGGCGAGCAGTGAAGGCCAGATCGGCGTCTTGCCGAAAATATCGCCGGCCAGCATCGAGAGCAATGCTTCCTTCACTCGCAGCACATTGCGCGGGCCCATGAACATGTCGCGCATCGTCGGGTTCGTCACGCGATAGATGAACCACGAGAACTCCCTGGGCCCCATCCGCACCTGCCGGTCGAAACGCGCCAGTGCCGAGGCGGCCCGGGACGGATCGCGCAGGCAGGTGTTCAACGCTTCCGCACCGGCAAAGCCGCCCTGCATGGCCAGCATGACACCCGACGAAAACACCGGATCGATGAAGGCGAAGGCATCCCCGATCAGCAGATAGTTAGCGCCGTGCGTGCGATCGCAAGCGTACGAAAAATTGCCCGTCGCCTCCACCTGCGTCGACAGCGTTGCATGAGCCAGGCGCTCGGCCAGCGCCGGACACATGGCAATCGTGTCGAGGAAGAAGTCCCTGACCGGTTGGGTCCGGCTCTTGAGGTAATAGGGCCAGACCACGGCGCCGATGCTGGTGGCACCGTCGGCCAGCGGAATCAGCCAGAACCAGCCATGGTCGAACCAGAAGATGGTGATGTTGCCTTCGTCGCGCCCCGGATGCCGGGTGGCCCCGGTGAAGTGGGCGTACAACGCGGAACTGTTGTGCTTGGGGTTGCGCCGCTTGATGTCGAACTGCTTGCCCAGGAACGTGTCGCGACCCGAAGCGTCCACCACGAAGCGCGCGCGCCATTGCCGGGTGCGGCCATCCTCGAGCTGGGCATGAACGGTGGCGCGGCCGGGGTCGGATGCAAAAGCCACCTCGCGGACCTTGCAGCCCTCGATGACCTGCGCGCCCAGCCTGGCGGCATTGCGGATCAGGATTTCGTCGAACTCGGATCTGCGCACCTGGTAGGAGAACGGCATGGACTTGTCCCAGGCATCGGCGAACTGGAAGGTCTCGCTCTTGTTGGCGTGCCAAGGCGAGACAAATTCGGCGCCCCATTTCTCGATGCCGATTGCCTTGACGGCCCCGGCCACCCCGAGCTTTTCGAACAGCGCCAGGTTGGCCGGCAGCAGCGACTCGCCGATATGAAAGCGCGGATGATGTCCTTTTTCAAGGATCGCCACCTTGTGACCCTGCTGCGCCAGCAGCGCCCCTATGGTGGCGCCCGCCGGCCCACCGCCGATCACAAGGACGTCGCACTCGCTTGTAACCGGGGAGACCGAGCTTTCCGGCAAACTCTGCTCGGGCATGTATGTCCTTCGTTGGGCGTCTCGAAACTGCAGCAACCCCGTCCCATCGTTCCGGGCACTGTGGAGCGCTCAGGCTCCAGGTCGGCCATTCTAGTCGGGGGTTCCTGACATTCCACCCTGATTCTCGCAAGTTCCAACGGGGCTGTGGCAGGAGCAGACGGATGAGCTGCTTCACCGGGCGGACCGTCCCGGGGACCTGGGAGGGAGCGAATCCATGACCTTCAACCCACGCGCTGCAGCGTCAACACCAGGCTGACCCCGCCGTCCTCGTTGCGCGCCTCGATGGTGCCGCCCATCTTGCTCATGTAGGTCCGCGCGACGAACAGGCCCTGGCCGCGCTGGCCGGGTTGCGCTGACCCGCCGTGGGTGTCGCCGCTGCCGGAGACGCCGTAGTCGAAGATCCGCGTCATCAGCGCGGGCTCGATCGGCTCGCCCTGGTTGTGCACGCGCACGGCCGCCGTGCCGGCGGATTGCTGCAGGTCGATGGTGATCGTCGTGCCCGGCGTGCGATGCCGGTCGGCGTTGCGCAGGATGTGCGTGACCACGTCTTCCAGCGGGAATTCGTCGGCACGCACCGGCACCGGCGCGCCGACCGGCTGGTAGCGCACGTCCTGCACGCCGGCGAAGTGGGCGTTGGCTGCGACGTGCGTCAAGAACTGGTCCAGGTCCAGCCCGTCCACCTGCAGCGTCGCGGCCTGCAGCGCCTCGCTGGGCGAGGCCTGGCTGTACAGCACCTTCACCGCCTGCTGCATCCGCTGCACGTAGCGGTGGCTGGTGTCGCCGGCCTGGGGATGCAGCACCATCAGCGACTGCAGCGGCGACATGATCTCGTGGCCGACGGCGTGCCACATGTCGCGCTCCTGCCGGGTCCGGATGCTTTCGCGCTTGACGTCGTCCTTCACCCGCTGCAGCAGGTCGGCCAGGGCGCCAGCCAGGATGCCGAGCTCGTCGCGTCCGCGCAGGTCCGACACATCGAGCGCGCCGAGGCGCTGCTCCACGTTCGGCGCGTTCACGTTGTACGAGACGGCCGCCGCCCGGCGCGTGAGCACCGTCACCCGGCGCAGCAGGCTCACCTCGATGAGCAGCCAGGCCAGCGCAATGGCGGCCAGCATCGCGCCCACGTACCAGGACATGCGCGTAGCCGCGATGCCCAGCGTCTGCTCGCCGCTGCGCGCATTGCCATTGAGCGTCAGCTCGTAGTTGCCGGCGGCGGTTGCGATGGTTTCGCGGCGCGTGAGCTGCGGCGCCACGCTGTCCACCGGCAGGCGGGCAATCAGGCGCGCCAGCCAGGGCGACGAGACTTCGGCGCCCTCGGTCTTGCCGCGCAGGGTGATCGCCGGGGCTTGGGCGCCCGCCTTGCCGATCACCAGCGTTTCGCCGGGCAGCAGCGCGTGGCTCAGGTCCGACAGCGCCAGCGGCACCGTGGCGCCCGGCGCATTGCTGTCGAACAGCGGCACCGTGCTGTCGGGCGCCAGCATCTGCAGGTGCACCAGCGTGCCGTCCAGGTCGGCCGGCGGCCACACCGGGCGCTTGTTGCCGAACAGCGCCTCGCGGTAGGCCTCCACCGGCAGCCGGATCGAGAAGAAGGTGCGGCGCGCGCAGCTGGCGATCTCGCCCTGGGGGTCGGCGCAGCGGCCGCTCTGCCAGAGCAAGCCGCGGAAGTCGCGCACCGGGTTGGCCAGCAGCGGCAGGGCCTCGCTGTTCTCGCGGTCGTCGACGAAGCCGGTCAGGCGGCCCCGCACCAGCGGCGCATCCGGCTCGCCCAGCCGCTCGAACGGCGCGATCCAGCGCTGGGTCTGGCCGCCCTGCGTCAGGCTGACCCGGGCCCGATGCACGTCGGAGATCGACAGCTCGCCGCGCTCGCGCGAAACCAGCGGCGGCGACTGGAAACTGCCGACCAGGTAGATGAAGCCGCCGGCGTAGGGGTTGTTGCCGATGGCCACGCAGATCGAGCTGCCGTCGGGGTACTGCACGCTGCAGCCCGCCGTCTCCACCGCCTGCTGCGCCTTGATCTGGTCGTCGAAGTCCAGCGCCGCATAAGGCAGCAGCAGCGGCCGCAGCGGCGTTTGCTGCTCGGTGCGGCCGGGATTGAGCAGCGCCATCTGGCCGGCCGGGTGCCGCAGCCGCGCCGACACTTCGGCCAGCGTCTTGCCCAGGCTGCTCTCGTAGTTGCGCACGCTGCGTTCCTTTTCGTCCTGCAGCAGCACCACGGCCAGCGCCAGCGTGGCCACGGCCAGCAGCAGGAACACGGCGCGCACGATGATGCGGCGGCGGAAGGCCACCAGCCCCAGGCGCGGCATCTCCAACCGCGGCAGGGAAATGTCAGGCACCTTCATAAAGGCAGGGCTCAGCGCGAACGGGGGGCTGCAGCGGCCTTCGCCACCCACCGAAACCCCCGCATCGGCACGTTCTCGATGCCGTCGAAGGCCGGGTCGACCTCGCGGAAGGCTTCGCGGATGGTGCTGACGTGCTTGCGGACGTTGTCGCGGTTGCGCCCGCTCTTGACCACGTCGAACAGCTCGTCGTAGCTCACCACCTCGCCGGCACGCTGGTACAGCGTGGCCAGGATGCGCTGCGCCGTCAGCGGCAGGTTGATGCGCCCGCCCCGCCAGGTCGGCGTGCGCTGCCACAGCGGGTCGAGCGACAGCTCGCTGGCGGCGGTCGCCGGGGCCTGCGCCTGCGCAGCCTTGGCCACCCGCAGGATGTCCAGGAAGGTCTCGATGAAGTCGGCTTCCTCGAAGGTGGTCTTCTGCAGGTAGTCCCAGGCGTCCAGCGCCTTCATGATGCTGCGGTAGATGGCCGCCGGCATGGCGGACACCACCAGCACCGGCGTGCCCTGGCGCCGCTTGTTGATGGCGTTGATCAGGGCGACGCCGGCATTGCGCTCGTGCCCCAGCTCGATGTCCAGCACCACCACGTCGTAGCGCTCGCGGGCCAGCGCCGCTTCGGCGTCGTCGCGGGTGAACCACTGGTCGATGGCCACATCCGGCCGGGCGGCCTTGATCCAGCCGGCCAGCTGGTTGCTGGTGGGCAGGTCGTCTTCGATCACGGCCACTTGGGTCATGGTGCGAATTATCGACGGCGTTGCGCCAGGGAAGCTCTGAATAAGTGCTGCCACGCGCGCTCGAGACAAAAACGGGATGATCTTTCCGCCAACGTTTCGCAGCCGGTGCTGCACGCACCGGCCAGGAACTTGGTGGGCAAAGGGCCCGTTTTTGTCCGAGCCCGAAGGGACGGCGCTTTTCCGGGCGATCTCCGTTGTTACCAGACCAGGCAAGCCGTCCAGGCTTGCCTTGGGTCTGGCGCCTAGGAGCTCATCCCGGAAAAGCACCGTCGCGCGCGGCATGACTTGTTCAGAGCTTCCCGCGGCCGTGTGAAGGTTTCTTCCGGGGCCGGAGCAATCGCACCGTGCCCGTGACCGCTGTCGCCCCGGCGCCGCATTGTTGCTTCCGGGCCGGATGCGAAGAATGGGTTTCAGAGACGGCGGCTTTTCCAGCGCCTCTCCCAAGCGAAACAACAACCCTTCTTCTGGAGAACCACCATGGCCCAACGCCTCGAAAAACTCAACGAACGCCGCACCGCCACCCGCCACCTGCTCGAATGGCTCGGCGTCGCAGCCGCCAGTGTGGTGCTGGCTGCCTTCACCGTCACCTGCTCCGCCCAGTCCGACCCCGCCGGCCTGATGCTGCGCCCGGGCATGGCGACCGAGGTTGACGCATCCAGCCTGCCCGCCGACGGCTGGTACCGCGTGACGAACAAGGACCGCGTGCTGCAGGTGCAGGCGGTCGCGGTGCCGGTGAGCGTGCCGGGCGAGGAAGAAGCCGAAGCCATCGACACCCGCTACATCCGGGTCCCGGGCGCCCGAATCGCCGAAGGCCGGCTGCCTGCGGTGGTTTTTGCCGACGGCGTGCTCATGCCGCAGGTCGAACACGCGTACCAGCTGGCGCTGGGCGGCACGCCCTTCACCCTGACCGTGGGCGACGGCGGCATCTACACCGTTCAGATCGGCGAGGACAGCTACCGCTTCCACATCGACGGCGACATGGACGGCGAGAGCCGGGTCCTGGCTGCCGCCGACATCGACAGCGACGGCAAGCCCGACTTCATCGTCCAGGTCGGCGACCGGGAGGTGCTGCTGCTGTCTTCGCGCACCCAGCCCGGCCTGAACCCGCCCGCCGCCGTGCTCGCCCTGAGCGCCGACGGCTGCTGAACCCTTCGTCATCCATCACTCCAAGGACTCCGCCATGAACACCCGCCGCATCACCATCGCCCTGCGCTCCGCCCGCCGCCGGGTCGCGCGCGCCCTCTCCGGCGCAATCCACCGCGCTTTCCCGCGCAACGACGAGGCAGGCGCCCCGCCCTTCAGCGCCGAGCGCACGTTGAGCGCCTTCTCCCGCTACCGCAGCACGCTGGTCGCCATCGCCGTCCTTGGCACCGCCGGCACGCTACTCTGGAAGCACCCGCCGATGCAGTCCGTCGGCCACGGCGACGTCGGCGTGCGCACCAACCAGCTCACCGGCACGGTGACGGAGTGGCGGGACGGCGGCATCTTCGTCCTCCCCGGCCTGCACGAGGTGCGCGTGCTGTCGCTGCGCGACCAGCAATACCGGCCGGGCCGGGTGGGCAACGCGGTGGCGCTGCAGTCGATCGAGGGCCTGTCGATCGGCGTGGACATCGCCGTGCGCTGGGCGCTTGACGCATCCCGGCTGGCGGCCGTGGCGAAGAACCTGCCGGAAAACATCGACGGCGAGATCGTCGAGCCGGCCGTGCAGGGCGTGATCTACAAGGTGTTCGCCCGCTACACGGTGCGCGAGATCTTCTCCAGCAAGCGGGCCGAAATCCAGCAGGCGATCGAAACCGAACTCAAGCCCCGGCTGGCGGCCGACGGCATCGTGCTCAAGAGCGTGCAGATCGGCAAGGTGGAATTGCCGGCCGACTACAAGCGCGGCATGGAAGGCCTGCTGGCCGAGGAGCTGGCCACCGAGAAGATGCGCTTCACGCTGGAGCTCAAGGACAAGCGGGTGAAGGAGACCGAGCTGGAAGCCAACGCCGACAAGGTGCGGCGCGAGGTGGCGGCCGAGGCGGCGGCGCGCGAGCAGATCATCGCGGCCAAGGCGCAGGAAGAGGCGATGAAGCATGTGCTGCCGTTCAAGCAGCGCCAGATCGAGCAGCGCCAGCTGGAGGCCGAAGCCGACAAGCAGTCGCGCATCCGCGTGTCGGAAGGCACGGCGCAGGCCCGCCGCATCGAGGCCGCCGGCGAAGCGGATGCCCGGCAGAAGCTGGCCGAAGCCGAAGCCTGGCGGCTCGAGCGCATCGGCAAGGTCAACGCGGAGCAGATGAACCGCGAAGGCGCGCTGGTCAGCCGCTATCCGCTGTTGATCCAGAAGACCCTGGCCGACAAGCTCTCCGACAAGATCCAGGTGATCATCGCCGCGCCGCCGGCCGACGGCGGCTTCATCGGCAACGCGTTGCTGGGCAAGGCACAGACCGCCTCTGCCGCCGCGGTGACCAAAGAGGAGGAATGAGCCATGGCCGCCACCACCCTTGCAGCGGTAGCCGTTGCCGCGACACTCCACACGGCCATCGTCACCAGCGACCAGGCCGCCCTGCGCGCCGCGCCGCGCGACTCGGCGCAGCAGCAGGCCCAGCTCTGGCAGGGCGAGATGCTCGAAGTGCGCGGCGAGCGCCTGGACTACCTGCAGGTGTACGACCACAAGCGCGAGCGCGCCGGCTACGTGCGGGCCACCCAGGTGCGCCGCACTGCGCTGGCACCCGCCGAGGCGCCGGAGCTGCTGTCGGTGCTGCGCTTCGTGCAGGACCGGCCGGGCAGCGAGGCGCTGGGCATCGGACTGGCCGCCGCCTACCTGCAGGCCGCGCCGGCCGAAGCGCTGAACGGGCCGGAGGGCGTCGCCGCGTTCGACGCGCTGGGCACCATGGCCGACCGGCTGGCGCGCCGCGCTTCATCGGGTGCGTCGCTCACCAAGCCGCAGGAAGCGGCGCTGTCCGCGCACCTGGACGTGGCGCGGCACTATGGCGTCAACTTTGCCAGCTACGAGCGCGAGGGCAAGATGACGATCTGCTACGACGGCGAGGCCTTCCGCCGGGTGCTGGCGATGAAGTCGGCGCCCGAACAACGGGCACGCGCTGCGCTGGCGCTGACGCGAACCGAGTGCGTCGACCCCAACCTGCAGCCGCTGCAGCGCGCCCAGGTGGACCTGTGGCGCTCCGAGGTGCTGGAGCGGGTCGACGCCGCCGCCTTGCCCGCCTGGCTGCGCAATCGCGTGCAGATGCGGCGCGCCGGCGTCTACGCCACCGTCGCCTACCAGCGCGTGCGCCAGGGCCAGCCGGCCGAGGGCGCCGCCAAGAGCGCGCTTACCGAGCTGGCCGGCGTCACCAAGGCGGAACTCACCGACGCCGACATCCCCGCGTACAACGACGCGGCGATGCGGGTGAACGCATCACGCTGGGCGGCGATGCCGGACCTTGCGGCGAAGGCCAACACCAGCAGAGCCCCGTCGATCGCGACGCTGCCCGGCCAGCCCGGCGAGACCTGCGTGCTGCTGGTGGACGCCAAACACGACGTCAAGAGCCCGCTGGCGCGGCGCTGCACCTATGCAATCGTCTGGGCCAACTCCGCTTCGCTCAATCGCGAAGGCACCGCGCTGGCGCTGGCCGTGCAGCCGCTGGAAGCCTGGCGCGAGATGTGGCTGTTCCGCAAGGACGCGCGTGGCGCGTGGGACATCAGCGTGTTGCCGCCGGCGACGACCAATCCCGACCTGGGCTACGCCGAGTTCGCCGGCTGGGTGCCCGGCGGCAAGCAGGTGCTGGTGGCGCGGGAGGCGAGAGGCGAGGGCAAGTACAAGAAGAGCTTCGAGGTGCTGAAGCTGGCGTCGCTGACGGCGCAGCGGCAGGCGGCCGAGGCGGCCATGCTGGGGGCCTTCCAGCGCTGGCAGGACCCGGGGTGGAAGGGGATGTCGGTGAGTGTGCGGTGACAGGCAGACGCCCGCAGATGACCAAGAGCGGGCGTCGCAGCCAAGTGGGCCGGAACAGGCGCGGCATGTCAGAACGGATGCTCGTCTGACCATTTCTCCGACTCAATGTCTCCGCGGCGGCGTATTCACATTTATCGCAAATTCTTGTCGAAAAAGGCGATTGACTCCTGTGCAAGGCGGTCCAGGAACACAGCCCGGTCGAAGCCTTGCGGGTCGCTGGCCACGCTGCCGTCCGGTGAGGGCAGGTCCATCGTCGGTGTGTTCATGAACGCGTAGTGTCCTGCATTGGGCACGAGTTGCAGCGTTGCGTTGGCGCCGCGCATGTTCTGCATCACCCATTGCGCGTGGAAGCGCGGCACGAGAAAGGTGTCTTTTTCGCCAGCGTAAATGGCCACCGGCACGGTGATCGATGCCAGCGACGACGCGCTGAACGCCACCCCCATCGGCGCCAATGCCATCACTGCGCGCACTCGTGTATCGGCCTGCACCGGCTCTTCCTGCCCGTCCGCGGCGGCGCCGGCCCGCACCGAGGCGCCGCCGATGGCGCGCGTCATCTTGCACAGGACGGGATCCAGCTCCGCTTCGGTCTCGCAATGCGTGCGCATGCGCGAGAGCACCGGCTTGCCGCCTGCCAGCGCCAGTACCGTGTAGCCGCCCGCTGAATGGCCCAGTGCACCGATCAGCGGCCGCCCGTCGGCACCGTTGGCTATGCCAGCGCGCCATTGCGGGTCGGCGAGCAAGGTGTCGATCACGCGCGAGACCTGGCGCGGCCGCTCGGCAAAGTAGCGCCCCAGCATGGCACGCATGGACTGGTCCTGCCAGGTATCGCCCACGTGCTCAACACTGGCAACCAGGTAGCCGTTGCGCGCCAGCGCTTGCGCCAGCGTGGCAAAGCCAATTTCGGTGGAGGCCGTGCCATGACTTATCACAATGAGGCCCCTGAATTTGGACTCCGGTGCTCCGTTGATGGCCACAGTCTGCGGGAACGGCCCCATGGGAATCACCCGGGCCGCATCCGGCGTCGGGTAATAAAGCGCGAAGTGGGCCGGCTTGTCATCCGCCCTGTTGGCGGCCACCGTCATCTGCCGAAATCCCGCCTCGGCGGCGTTGGCGACAGGCTGCAGCAGTGAGAAGCAGGCCGCTGCCATGACAAGCGGCAGGGCACGAAAACCAAAGATGGAACGGGCGAGCATGGATGAATACCTTTCGGGTTAGGTTGTGCCGCGGGGGATGGGCAGGCGAAGTATCCGTGCGCGTTTGCCTGGCGTGGCGGACCGTGCGACGAAATAGCGGTCAGGCGGCGCCAGATGCAGAAAATGGCCGTAAAGACTATTTCGAACCCTTCCGGTCACTCGAGTTGAAAAAGGACGGCCATTGGCGGAGACGGCTTGGGTGGCCGAAACTGCCATCCAACTAGCGCAGGCTGTACTTCTCAACCAGACTGGGTGCGGTCAGACAGATTTCGCGATACCGGTCAAAACGCCCGGCATGGCACTTGGTCAGCTGACAACGGCTGCTTTCGACCCCGTACCGGCTCTACGTATTCTCAAATTCGACGCCGAAAACCGGACACTCGAAAGGCTCGTCAAGCATCGTTCGGAAATGAGGCGGTATGCGCGAAAGACTGCCCCCATCGGATACCAGCTGATGTCGACCTTCAAGGCGATCGGCGACGCGGTACCCGCAGTAGTGCGCGACGCACTGCAGGATGCGATGGAGTCGGCGC
>JAAOZX010000060.1 GCA_012274225.1 Comamonadaceae bacterium
AGACGGGTCGCGGTGGCTCCGCGCCTGAAACACCGATGCAAGCAATCCCCGTCCTCGCCGCCTGGGCCTGGATCCCCATCGTCCTGTGGGCCGCGCTGGCCCAGACCGCACGCAATGCCGCGCAGCGTTCGCTGGTGGCGCAAGCCGGCACGCTGGGCGCGACTCTGGCGCGCTTCCTCTACGGCCTGCCCTTCGCCGGGGCCTACGTGCTGCTGCTGCATACCTTGCCGGTCACGGCTGCCGCGGCTCCCCGCTTCAGCGCCGGGTACTTCGGCTGGGTCATCCTGGGCGCCATGGCGCAACTGGCCGCCACCGCGTTCCTGCTGGCGGCGATGAAGCAACGCAACTTCGTGGTGGGAGTGGCGTTCTCCAAGACCGATGCGGTCCAGGTGGCCGTCTTCGGCACGCTGTTCCTGCACGAGCTGCCCGGCTGGGTGACGCTGGTCGCGATCGGGTTGGCCACCGTCGGCGTTGTGCTGCTGTCGATCCCGCAGAAAACGGCCACCGCGCTGGCGGGCGACGCGCGCGCCTGGACCGGCCTGGCCGCGCTGTACGGACTGGGATCGGGCGCGGGGTTCGCGCTGTCGGCGGTGGGTTATCGCGGCGCGGCGCTGGCGCTGCCCGATGCCTCGCCGTGGCTGACGGGAGCCTGGGGCGTGCTGTGGGCGCAGGCTTTGCAGACGGTGCTGCTGGGCAGCTGGCTGGCGCTGCGCTCACCCGATTCGCTGCGCGCCATCGTCAGGGCATGGCGTGTGTCGCTGGTGGCGGGCTCGGCCGGCGCAATGGCCTCGGCCGCTTGGTTCACCGCCTTCGCGCTGACGTCGGCGGCCAACGTGCGCACCTTGGGGATGGTGGAAGTGGTGTTCAGCTACCTGGTGGCGCACCGCTTCATGCGGGAGCGGCTGGCGCCGGCGGAACGGGCTGGCTTGCTGCTGGTGGCCGCCGGCGTGGCCGTCCTTTGCATGCAGCTCTGAGGAAGTCTGGCGCGCTACTCGGGCTTCGAATCGTTGGCCGCCACCGGCCGCTCACCGCCGGAGGATTTGTCGTCCGGCATGTCGAAGGCCTTGATCGGATTGGCCATCGCCTGATCGCGCGCGGCAAGATTCTGGGCCCAGAGGTGGCATGCCACATCCTGGTCGTCCCGGTCGTCGAAACGCTCGCTCCAGACTTCGGAAAGCGATTGGTGTTGTTTGTCACTGGGCATTGCAATGTCTCCCGGTTGGAAGCAATGTTAGACATCCTTTGCACGAAAGCGCGTAGGACCACGCCAACAAATTCACAGCGCGAACGACTGGCTGCGCGCCGGGAAACTTCCTCACGCAGAGCTTCGGCCTTTAACCGGGAAGTCGCCAGTGTTCAGCCGTCCGGCACCGCCACAGGCCTTTGGCCGACAGCGCCGGACCCGTGGCGACGCTCCAATGGCGGCTTCCAACTGCAAGGAGATGCGATGAACCAGCATGCGGTGATCCGCGGAGAAGTGACGTTTCGTGCCGGCGACGGCGTGTTGATGCCGATCCCGCCCGGACCGGTCGAGATCGAAGTGGCCGACGACAGCGTGACGATCGGCTGGACCGAGGACGAGGGCAGCCTCGGCTCCACGGCGATCACCCGCGACGAGTACGAGCGCTACGTCAAGGAAGGCAAGCTGCGCCCCGAGCAGTGAGGCACGCCGCCGCAGCCCGGAGATTCGAAGCTCAGCGGGACTGCGCGTTGCGCTTGCGCGTGGCCGCCGCCTTCCTCGCGGATGCCGAGCGCTCCTCGGGGGTGCGCGAGGCGGAAGCCCGGCCGCCCTTCCTGGACGGGCCGGTGTCCATGGCCTTGCCGCGGCCCGATCCGCTCTTTTTGCCGCCGCCGGTTTCCTTGTTGACCGTGGCCCAGGCCCGTTGCTGCGATTCGTCTTTGCCGACGCCGCGATGCTCGTAGCCCTCTTCGATGTGCTCGGCTTGGCGCTTCTGTTTGTCCGTATAGGACGATTTGTCGCCGCGTGGCATCGCAGCCTCCTTCGATGAAGTGGGAATGAGCGCAATCTAGCGCGCATCCTGCGCGACCCGGGTAGGAAAACGGCTGCGGCGGATGTCGGAACAGGAGGTCAGCACGCGGCCGCCATCGAGGCCGGCCGCGCTTTGGCGTGCTAGGCCGGCATGCCACCGCCCACCATCCAGGGGGTGCCGAAGCGGTCGGTCAACATGCCGTAGGCCTCGGACCAGAAGGTCTTTTGCATCGGCATCGTCACCTTGCCGCCCGCGGCCAGTGCATCGAAGACCCGCCGGGCCTCGGCCGGGGCCGGATAGTTGAGCGACAGCGAGAAGCCGTTCATGCCGGGGTTGGGCTGACCCGCGGGCGTGTCGGATGCCATCAGGGCGCGCCCATCGAGAACCAGCCGCGCATGCATGATGCGATCCTGCGAGCCGGCCGGGCAGTGGTCGGGCTGCGGCGACTGGGCGTAGGTCATCATCATTTCGATCTTGCCGCCAAGCGTGCGCTCATAGAAGCGCATGGCCTCGGCGCAGTTGCCGTTGAAGAAGAGATAGTTGTCGAGTACGGGCATGGTTGTGTCTCCGGAAAGATTTGCTGATCGGGACGGTGGCCGCCGCTCGGCCCGCATGGCCGTCCTGACTTCACGACGAACGAATCGGACTGGAATCGACAGGATGCATCGAAACCTGCGGCCAATCCGTTGCAGTTGGTAGCCGCCGTCCACGACCTGAAAGTGCCTACCGTTGCAATTCCTCAATCCGGAAACTGCTTTGTCGCAAACGACCACATCATTCGCGAGGCGTCCGGGCCCCGGGCGTCGCTGTTCGGCTGGCCGGCCGCCCCGCCGCTCCAGGCATGGCCGAGTTGCTCCACCTCGACCAGGGTGGCGACCGTGCTGCGCCTGAGCTTGAAGTCGGTG
>JAAOZX010000061.1 GCA_012274225.1 Comamonadaceae bacterium
AGGTGGGGCGGTGAGCATCCGCTCGACATAACGGGCGATCAGGTCGATTTCCAGGTTAACCCGAGTGCCGGCACGCAGCGTGCCCAGCGCGGTGTTGTCCACGGTATGCGGGATGAGATTGATGCTGACTTCCGCGCCACGCGGCGAATCGGCGACGGTATTGACCGTGAGGCTGACACCGTTCACCGCGATCGAGCCCTTGTACGCGAGGTATTTGCCGAGCGCCTTCGGTGCCAAGACCTGCAGCTGCCAGCTCTCTCCGACCTGGGCAATGCCGGTCACCTCCCCGACGCCGTCCACATGACCTGCCACGATGTGTCCGCCCAGCCGGTCGTTGGCCCGCAGCGCCTTTTCGAGGTTGATCGGCCCGGGCTCGGCCAGCCCCGCCGTCTTGTCCAAGGACTCGGCGGAAATCTCGATGGTGAAGCGGCGCTGGCCAGGGTCCAGACCGATCACGGTCATGCAGGCGCCGTTCAAGGCGATGCTGTCGCCCTTGCCGACGTCGTCGAGGTAGCCGGCCGGTGCTTCCACGGTAACTCGCTTCCCGTACGCCGATGCAGGCGCGAGGAGCTTGCCTTCGGCAGCCGCGCCTCCCAGGTCATGGACGGCGACAATGCGCCCCATGCCGGTGATGATTCCGGTAAACATGGGGCTATTTTCGCAGAGTATGTAATCAGCACCGCGATGGGGCCAGTTCGCACCCGCGGCGACCCGCGACAAAGCGGCCCTAGAACTGTTCACGCCCCGGAATGCGGGCCAGCAGCCTGAGGTCGGGTCCCACCCGATCGCTGGACAGAAATTCCAAAGCCACCGCTTGAGCCAGATCGGCCAACGGCCCGAAATGCGCCATTCCGCGCCCTTCGCCGATGAGCTTGGGAGCCAGGTAGATCAGCAATTCGTCCACCAGCCCCTCGCGGATGAGCGAGCCATTGAGCTGGTGTCCCGCCTCCACATGCAACTCGTTGACTTCGCGCGCGGCCAAGTCACGCAGCATGGCGGCCAGGTCGACTTTGCCGCCCGGGCCAGCCAGGCGTATCACCTCGGCACCGCGGGCTTCCAGTGCAGTCTGGCGGGCCGCATCCTGGACAGCGCTGTAGATGAAGAGCCGCCGGCCGGACATGAAGATGTTGGCGTCCGGGGGAGTCTCGAGTCGACTGTCGACCACCACGGCATCGGGCTGACGGGATGTAGGCGCGTAGCGGACATCCAGGCGTGGATTGTCTTCACGCAAGGTGCCGATTCCGGTCAGGACGGCGCCGGCCCGGGCACGCCAGCCATGTCCATCGGACCGGGCGGCTTCGGAGGTGATCCACTGACTGGAACCATCGTCCAGGGCGGTTTTGCCATCCAGCGAGGCAGCGACTTTCATGCGCAACCAGGGTGTGTGTCGCAGCATGCGGCTGAAGAATCCGATATTGAGCTCACGCGAGACCGCCGCACCCGGGCCGACGATCACCTGCACCCCGGCGGCCCGCAGCCGTGCGAAGCCCTGTCCACTGACCAGGGGATTGGGATCGGGCAGGGCGGCGACCACAGTTCCGACTCCCGCAGCCAGGAGTGCATCGCAGCACGGGCCGGTTCGGCCGTGATGCGAGCACGGTTCCAGCGTGACATAGACCGTGGCGCCGCCTGCCGAATGGCCCCGGGCAGCGGTGTCGCGCAAGGCCATGATCTCGGCGTGCGGCTGCCCGGCCGGCTGGGTGTGCCCTTGGCCCAGCACCTGCCGACCGTCGGCCGCCACGATCACGCAGCCGACCCGCGGATTGGGCTCCGTCAGTCCGATCGAGCCCCGCGCCAGGGCCAGGGCCTGCTCCATGAAGGGGTGCTGCGCTTCCATCGGGGCCTATTCTCCGGCATCCGACACCGTCGGCGCCGTGCAGCGCCTGAAGCCAGCCGGCCGACGCCGCTCAGCCCGGTGGCTCCATACGGCTATAGAGGCTCACCAATTCGGCGTCGAGTGCACGGCAGGCGTAAGGCATGATGCGAGCGATATTCACATCGTCGATGCGCGCTTTGACCAGTGCCTGGTGCAGGGGGCCAAGGAAGAATGCCTTGCCGTATGCGTCGACGCCCTTGACGCCAAGGGCCCTGGCCTTCGCGACCACGCGCCCGAACAGCTCGTTCGACTGTTGCATGGTATCGAGCGACGGATCAGCCTCGCCTATCGGTTCCAGCCACAGACCGGCCATGGACGTCGCGGCGGCCGCCGGATTGAGCGGCTTGCGCAGTTGCGCCACGGCCTCGCTCAGATCGGCCAGAAACGCGCGGGTTACGTCGTTCGCGCCCAGTTTCATCAGCAGCGCGCAATACGACATATTGGGCAACTGCGCATCTCGCGCGAGCGCAAGCTGCATGGCCTCGACGATGCGGCTGACCATGGCCGGCGCGCTTTTGGCAATCGCATCGGGCATCTGCGCGACAGCACTTTCCAACATTTCCTTCATGGAATTCCCTATTCAGGCAAGACAAGCATCCTGCAATTGCATCCGGTTCGCCAGCTCTGGATTTCACCCTCGACACTTGTAGTGTAAGTTGGCGGGAGCCGGCAAGCGCAAACATGGGCTGGTGTTGCGGATGAAAGCAGCGAGGACTATTTTCAACGGATTTGCCTTGCGGTTGACGGATGCACTCTTGATATCGATCAAGCTGACTATTTGGCAAATGTCCGCCCGCCTTTCAGTCGCCGGTGTGAAGGTCACCCGGGCGCAGCTCGATGCCTTGACTGCCCGCTGCATGCGCGGAGCCACCCCCCGGTGGCCCATTTGCGACAGACATGACACCGCCTGTCGCCTCGATTGGGCCGCCCGTCAACCAGGCTTTGGAATCTGATCAGCTTTGGCCCAGCATCAGGGCGTACTTTGATCTGAAGGATTCGCCTTGGACCATCCTCGCTCCATCCCCCGACAATGCGGCCGCATCTGCCGCGCCAGAGGCTTCACGCTGATCGAAGTCATGATCACCGTGGCGATCATCGGCATCCTGGCGGCGGTTGCCTTGCCCTCCTACCGCGACTATGTGCGACGCGGCCAACTTCCCGAAGCCTTTGCTGCCCTGTCGGACTACCGGATCAAGCTGGAGCAGTACTTCCAGGACTACAAGAGCTACGGAACCACCAATGGTGGCGCATGCGCAAACGGAACCGGCGCGCCGGCCTGGTCCAACTTTGTGCCGGGCGGCGCCAAGAACTTCACGTTTTCGTGCCTGGTCAACAATGTCGGTACACAGCCGGGCTACATATTGACCGCCACTGGCAGCGGCGGCATGGTCGTTGGGCACGTCTACAGCGTCGATCAGTCCAATGCGCAGACGACGACGCAGTTCAAGGGCAGCGCGGTGTCAGGCAAGAATTGCTGGCTGATCAAGGGATCTGAATGCTAGCCCTGAAGCGCCAGCGAGGTTTCAATATGATCGAGATGGCCGTCACGATGACGATCGTCGGGTTGTTGATTGCCGCGGTGCTGCCCAGCGTATCGGAATGGATGCGCAATACGCAAGTGCGGAGCATGGCCGAATCGCTGCAGAATGGATTGAAGAAGGCCAGGACGGAAGCGCTGCGCCGCAATCGGATCGTCACGTTCTGGATGATGGCGCCTTCGACGGCGGCGTCGCTGGACAGCAGCTGCACTCTGTCTTCCGCGTCGGGCTCCTGGGTGGTCAGCACGGCCGATCCAACCGGCCAGTGCGATGTCGCGCCCTCGCCAACGGTCGCTCCTGGAATCGTTGAGACTTACGGCGCCGGCGCCGGCGCCGCCGGTATTTCAGTGGCTGGCCTGGCCAGCGACGGGACGACCGCAGCGACATCTGTGGGCTTCAATGGCTACGGTCAGCTGGTCCAAACGGGCACCCCGTTGACGCGCATTGACATCTCTCATTCCCTGAGCGGCGCACGGAACCTGCGGGTCACGATCTCGACCGGCGGAAGCATCCGCATGTGCGATCGCGACGTGGCCGCGGGGGACCCGCGCGCATGCTAACGCAATGACCCTATGAGACATATCAAACTTGGCCAGCGGCAACAGAGCAGGGGCATCGCCTTGATCGAGGCACTGGTCGCCATCCTGATCTTGAGCATCGGCATCCTGGGGCTGGTCGGCCTGCAGGTATCGATGACGCGCGCTCAGAGTTCCGCCAAGTACCGGGGCGATGCGGCATACCTGGCCAGTGAACTTGTCGGAGCCTTGTGGGTGGACAAGCCCAATCTCGCGAACTACGCCACGACGTCAAGCTCTACCTGCACCTACCAGCGTTGCCTGGATTGGGTCAACAAGGTGTCGTCGGCCTTGCCGAA
>JAAOZX010000388.1 GCA_012274225.1 Comamonadaceae bacterium
CCCATGTTCACGCCATGCCCAAAAGGCGGCATGGGTGACAGAATGAGCCCCTTCCTTCACGGGAGCATTCGCGATGACCACCAGTGTGCTGATTGTCGAGGACGAACCGGAGTTCATGCGCCGGTTCTCGAACGCGGTGCTCGCCGACCCCGGCCTCACCTTGCAGGCCGCGGTCGGCAACGGCCGCGCCGCCCAGGCGATGCTCGACGCGCAGGCTCCGGACGTGATGCTGCTGGACCTGGGACTGCCGGACATCAACGGCGTGGAGGTGATCCGCTATGCAGCGGCCCGCCATCCGCGCTGCGACGTGCTGGTGGTCACCATGTTCGGCGACGACCAGCACGTGCTGTCATCGATCGAGGCGGGGGCTACCGGCTACCTGCTCAAGGACGCCCATGCCGAACACATCGCGGCCAGCATCCACGAACTGCATGCCGGCGGCTCGCCGATCAGCCCCGGCATCGCGCGCCGGGTGCTGGCGCGTTTCCGGGTCGGCCCCGCTCCGGGCCCTGGCACCGCTGCCAGCCCAGGCGCCGCCGCGCCGTCGCCCGCCGCCGAAGCCCAGTCGCCGCTGACCGAGCGCGAGACCGAGCTGCTGCGGCTGACGGCCAAGGGCCTGAGCTTCGAGACCATCGGCCAGTTGATGGGCATCTCGCCGCATACCGTGGTAGCCCATGTGAAGAAGATCTATCGCAAGCTGGCCGTCCACTCGCGCGGCGAGGCGGTCTACGAAGCCAGCCAGATGGGCCTGCTATGAGCTGCGACTGGCCGCTGCGGGCGCGAATCGGCGCACTGTTGGCGGCCGTGGTGTTGACGCTCGCGACTCCACTGGCGCACGCGACCGTGCTGGAGCCCCGGCAGGTCCTGATGCTGACGACGCCCGACGCCGCGCCGCCGGGCCCCGACCGCCCCTGGCAGCCGGTGACATTGCCCGACATCTGGCGCGACTCGCGTCCCAAAGTGCCGCCCGCGGTGAGCTGGTATCGCGTCGATTTCGACTACCCAGGCAGCGCGAAAGGCGGTGGATCGTGGGCGCTTTACCTGCCGTATCTCTACGATGGCGGACAGGTGTGGCTGAACGGCGCGCCGGTGGCCCACCTGACCGAAAACTCCGAGGCGGCGCATGTGCGCTGGGCCCGGCCGCACCTGGTGCCGCTGCCCGATTCGCAGTTGCGTCCCGGCGCCAACCAGCTGATGGTGCGGGCCGCGCTGCCGCGGGCCGGGGCCTCCATCAACCTGCCGCGGCTGGGCCTGGGGCCGCTGGAAGAACTGCGGCCCTGGTACGACCGCCGCTTCTTCTGGGTCAGCATCACGCCCTACATCACCGCGGCCATGTGCCTGCTGGTGGCAGCCTTCGTCCTTTTCATCTGGTGGCGCCGGCGCACCGAGGTGCTGTACGGCCTGTTCGGACTCGCGGCTGGGCTGTGGGGCATCCGGACGCTGACGTTCGTGATCGAGGTGGTGCCGGCGCAATGGTGGCTGTTGTGGCGCGTCACCTATCTCGGCGCGACCGGCGGGTTCATCGTCGCGATGGCCGTGCTCGCGATGCGCTACGCCGGCATCCACCGGCCAGGCGTCGAACGCGCGCTGGCAGCCTATTGGCTGGTCGGCCCGCTGTGGCTGCTCGCCGGCGGCGCCGCCGCCGAACCCCTGGTCAATCGGTACTGGATCGCCGGCTTCCTGCCGATCGGCGTGTCCATCGTTGTGGTTTCGCTGAGTGCGATGTGGCGTCAGCGCACGCTGATGTCGGCGGTGCTGCCCACCGCAATGGTGATCGGCGCGCTGGCCGGCCTGCACGACTACGCCGTCAACTGGAACGTCGGCGGTATCGACTGGCTGTTGCCGGGCTGGGCCGGCCATCGCATCTTCCTGCTGCACCACGGCGCCAACCTGGTGCTGGTCGCGATGGGCGGGCTGCTCACGGCGCGCTTCATCCAGACGCTGGACTCGCTCGAGGAGCTGAACCGCACGCTGGAGACACGGGTAGCCGATCGCGAACGCCAGCTCTCCGAGAATTACCAGCGGATGGCGGTCCTGCAGCGCCAGCACGCGGCGGCGCAGGAACGCCAGCTGATCATGCGCGAAATCCACGACGGGCTGGGCTCGCAACTGTTCATTTCGCTGTCGCGGGTGGAACGCGGCGACATGCAGGCCGGCCAGATCGCCGCCGCCCTGCGCGGCTGCATCGCCGACATGCGCATCGCCCTGGACACCCTGGCGCCGGGTGACGACGACTTCCGATCGGCGCTGGGCAATTTCATGTTCCGATGGCAGCACCAGCTGGCCGCTGCCGGGGTCACCCCGGCGTGGACCATCGATGTTCCGGACCAGTCCCTCAGCCTGTCGCCGCACGCCGCGCTGGCGCTGCTGCGTATCGCGCAGGAAGCCTTGACCAACGTCCTCAAGCACGCCCATGCCCGCAAGGTGGAGGTGCGGTTCCGCCAGGCCGACGGCACCCTCGAACTGGAAGTCGAGGACGACGGCTGCGGCGCCGTCGCGGCGGCGCCCGGTCACGGCCTGGGCAACATGCAAGCGCGTGCGCAGCAGCTGGGGGGCAAGCTCGAAGTGCGCACGGGACGCGTCGGCACCTGCGTGGCGCTGCAGGTCCCCATGAACGCGGTGCTGGCCTGACAAATTGCCGGCGATCAGCTGGCGCCATCGCTTGAACACGCTATAGCCATCCCTGCGGACGGTATTTCCGGGTGCGAAGAGGCTGCCTAGATTGGGTGCACACGCCAGACAGGCGTGCAACGGCATCGCGAAAGGACCTCTTCATGAACACCCATCGCATTCGTCGCCGGACGGACGGGCTCGGCACCGTCTGGTTCGTGATTCCCCTGATGTGGGCCGCCGTGGCCCTGATCGGGTGCACCCTGATCGCCCATTGGCCGGCCCTGTTTGCCGAGGAAGCGCCGCAGCAAGCCGCCGTTTCGGCGACGGCGCCTGCTGCCGGCAACGCTGCCACTTCCGGGGACACGCCATGAAGAAGCAGTCCTTCCATCGCCCTCACCGTGAGCTCAGGACCGCATGGTTCATGTTTCCACTGCTCGCCGTCTGCGCGACACTGCTCGCGCTGTTCCTGATTTCGCGGCCGGCCTCGTTCGCCGAGCCGGTCAAATCGCAGCCGAACGCGGCCGCCCCGGCACCCTATGTCAGCAGCGATCCGTCAGTGCCCGCCGCGAGCAGCGTTTTCAAGGACAGTGGCTCGTACCTGCCCGGCCAAGCCGTGGAAACGTTCTGAGAGCGACCCGCCACACCGGGAGCCGCCATGAGTTTCGAACCCGTAAGCCCATTCGGGGTGCTGCCTGCCATGGCCGCGCGGCGCAGCGCCTCGCCGGTCAGGATGAATCGGCCTCGTGGCTGCCGGCCTTGAGCGCCAGGGCCGCCTGGTACAACTCGTTGCGCGACCCGCCGGTGATCTCCGCGGCGAGCTTGACGGCGCTCTTCACGGGCAGCTCCTGCAACAGCAGCTTGAGCACACGCAATCCGTCATCGGCCTGCGGCGCCTCGGGCGCGGCATGCAGCACCAGCGCGAACTCGCCGCGGGTGCGCTGCGCGTCGGCAGCCAGCCACGCCGGCAATTGCGCGCAAGGCAACGTGGCGACCTCTTCGAACTGCTTGGTCAGTTCGCGCGCAACGGTGACCGGCCGCTGGGCCAGCAACGCGAGTGAATGGGCCAGCAGCTCGATCCGGTGCGGCGCCTCCAGCAGCACGACCGTTCGCGCTTCCTGGGCCAGCCGCGCGACCGCGGCGTCCCGTTCGCCGGTCTTGGCCGGCAGGAAGCCGGCGAAGACGAAGGCGCCGTCGTCGCCCATCGCGCCGGCCACGCTCAGCGCGGTGGTCACGCTGCTGGGTCCGGGCAGGGGCACCACGGCCAGTCCCGCCTCGCGCACCGCCGCCACCAGGCGCGCGCCCGGGTCGCTGATGCCCGGCGTTCCGGCGTCGCTGGCATAGGCCACCCGCTCGCCGCGCGCGAGGCGCTCGATCACGGCCTGCGCGGCCTGGGCCTCGTTGTGCTGGTGCACCGCCAGCAATTGCGCGGGCGCCTTGTCGATGCCGTACGCGCGCAGCAGCGCCTGGGTATGGCGGCTGTCCTCGCACGCGACTGCGTCAGCCAGCTGCAGCAAATGCAACGCGCGCAGGCTGATGTCGGCCAGGTTGCCGATCGGCGTCGCCACGACATACAGCGCGGCGTGCGGATAATGCTGCGAGGCCGCCGCCGCGTGCGCGGCGCCCAGTGCCAAGGCGAAAGAAGCGCTCAATGGAATTCCCTCTCAAGAAGGCCGCTGCGGCCGGCACCACCAAGCAGGCCGGCGACGCCGCCGAGGACCGGGCGCTGGCTCACCTTCAGGCGGCCGGCCTGCAACTGCTGGCGCGCAATTATCGGACGCCGGGGCGCGGCGGCGGCGAGATCGACCTGATCATGCGCGACGCAGCCGGCACCGTGGTCTTCGTCGAAGTGCGTCAGCGCGGCAGCCGCTCCCATGGTGGCGCCGCCGCCAGCGTCGGCGGGGCGAAGCAGCGCCGCATCGTGTTCGCGGCCCGCCACTACCTGATGCGGCTGGCCCAGCAGCCGCCCTGCCGCTTCGACGTGGTGAGCGTGGAGGCCGGCGCCGTGCAATGGCTGCCGGCGGCTTTCGACGCGGATTGATCGTCCAGCGGCCCGGCCCGGACCGGTCAGGGCCCACCACACAGCTGTGCCCAGGAATTAAGTCCCACTTATCGACCCCATACTGATCAACACTTTATGAGCGCCAAAACATCCCTTTGATGCAGGGTTAGTCGCCGAACGCGCTCGAAATCTTTATTACTGCCGGCCATTCCAGGAACCGACGTCGATCGAAGCGCTTGGTCGCCGGCGAGCACACTCACGCCGCTCAAGAATCCCTGGGGTACGATTTCATGGACGCTAAGTCGCACAGCGCTGTCACCTGGGCCGGCGCTTTCCCAGGCTTGCCGAGGAAAGGAGCGCCTTTCCCGGTCAACACCCAATGCAGATTGGGCACGGCTAGCCCTCGAACATCTATCGCGCCCAGTCTTGCCAGCGACTCGCTATCCAGGAACGTCTTTCCTTCGCGAACACGGCTAAGGGTTGACGCATTTACGTGGCCAAGCTCGCGGCCGATCGCCGCCTCACTTTGGTCAATCAGCGACAGCAGTGCAGTGACCCGCGAGCATTGCTCGCGCAGCAAATCCTGGTTGCGCTTTCGCCGACCCATATTTTGATATTATCATTGTTTTCATGATAATATCAAAACCAATTTCCGGAGGCGTCCATGGATGAAATCCGCTTCTATCGCGCGAGCGACGAGACGTTCGGCTGCTTCAGCAATCTTTATCGTCGGCCGATGGAGTTCGAGAACGAGGTGTTCGACACGGCCGAGCACGCGTATCAAGCGGGCAAAGCGCGCAAGTCGGAAGTCCGGGAGTGGATCCTGGCAGCACCAAGCCCGGCCCTAGTGGCCATGGCGGCCCACGGCCTGTATTGGTGGGACATTCGCTCAGACTGGTCGAAGATCAAGTTCGATCGGATGCGCCAAGTGCTCAATGCCAAGTTCACCCAGCACGAGGACTTGCGGGAAATTCTTCTGAGCACCGGAGATCTGCGGCTAGTAGAGAGCGCCACTGTCGACAACCCCGTCAACCGCCTCTGGGGTGAGGTGAAAGGTCAAGGCAAGAATATGCTGGGCCACATGCTGATGGAAGTACGTGCCCAGTTGCGACAAGGTGATTTGGCTGGTGCCGTGCTCAAGCCGCGCGTCAGACGTTCAAACGAGAGTCTGACAGCATAGATCCAGATAGGAACTTTCCCCAGAGACAGGCGCTGCGTCGCGGATAAACGCAACTTCCGACGCGGGTCCGACACTGGAAGGCCCACACAGATTGTCCTGGAGG
>JAAOZX010000062.1 GCA_012274225.1 Comamonadaceae bacterium
CACCTGATGGGCTATTTCCCGATCACGCCCTCGACCGAAGTGGCCGAAACGCTGTCGAAGATGCAGGCCGAAGGCCAGCACGACATCGTGATGGTGGCTGGCGACGGCGAGCACGGCGCGGCCGGCATCTGCTACGGCGCCGCGCTCGGCGGCGGCCGGGTTCTCAACGCGACCAGCTCGCAGGGCCTGCTCTATGCGCTGGAGCAGTTGCCGGTGCAGGCCGGCACGCGCGTGCCGATGGTCTTGAACATCGCGGCGCGTGCGGTCTCGGGCCCGCTGGACATCCGCGGCGACCACTCCGACTTCTACTACGCGCTGAACACCGGGTGGATCGTGCTGTGCGCGCGCGATCCGCAGGCCGTGTACGACCTGAACTTCGCGGCCATCCGCATCGGCGAGCACCCCGACGTGCGCCTGCCCGTGATGGTGGTGTACGACGGCTTCTTCACCAGCCACCAGAAGCGGCGCATCCAGGTGTTCGACGACCCGGAAGGCGTGCAGAAGTTCATCGGCAAGCGACCGGACTGGCCGACGCCGCTGGACACCGAGCACCCGGCGACATACGGGGCGTACATGAACGACCCGGACCTGATCAACAACAAGGTGCAACTGTCCGAGGCGATGGAAGCGGCGCGCCGGGTGATTCCGGAAGTGTTCGCCGAACTCGAGCGGGTGACCGGCCGTCCCTACGCGATGCTCGACGAGTACCGGATGGAGGACGCCGAGGTCGCCCAGATCCTCATCAACTCCGCCGCCGAGACCGCCAAGGAAGTGGCCGACGAACTGCGGGCCAAGGGCCGCAAGGTCGGCGTGCTGTCGCCCAACGTCATGCGACCGTTCCCGGCGCAGGAGTTTCAGCGTGCGCTCAAGCGCGTGAAGACCGCCACCATCGGCGACCGCGCCGACTCGTACGGCGCCGGCGGCGGCAACTTGTCGCTGGAAGTGCGGGCCGCGCTGCAACTCGATCACGACAACAAGACCCGGGTGCTCTCGCGCATCTACGGCCTGGGCGGCAAGGACTTCATCGGCGCCGATGCACAGGTCTTCTTCGACGAGGCGGCGCAGTCCGCCGCCGCGCAGAAGCCGGTGCCGGCGTTCGCCTACCACGGCGCTACACCGGGACGGCCCGAGAGCAAAGCCAAGCCCGGGCTGCCGGCGATCCACCCGTCGGAGGTTTCGCGTGGCATGGCCAAGGTGACGCAGGACCCGGCGACCGGCCTGCTGAACGTCGAACTCAAGCCGCTGTGGAAGATGACCGAAGTGCCGGGTCGCATCGCGCCCGGACACGGCGCCTGCCCCGGTTGCGGCGCGTTCCCCACGCTGCACCAGGTCGACCGGGTGCTCGAAGGCGATGTCGTCGTGCTGTTCCAGACCGGCTGCGCGATGGTGGTGACCACCGGCTATCCCAGCACCGCGCACCGCATCAATTACATCCACAACCTGTTCCAGAACGGCGGCGCCACGCTGTCCGGCCTGGTCGAGATGTACCACGAGCGGGTGCGGCGCGGCGAGCTGCCCAAGTCCAAGGACATCACCTTCGTGATGGTGACCGGCGACGGCGGCATGGACATCGGCATGGGCGCGGCGCTCGGCGCGGCGCACCGCAACCACCGCATGATCATCCTGGAGTACGACAACCAGGGCTACATGAACACCGGCGCCCAGCTGTCGTACGCGACCCCGTTCGGCCATCGCACGTCGACCAGCGAAGTCGGCGGCGAGCTGCCCGGCAAGCGCTATCACCACAAGGACACGGCGCAGATCTTCGCGTCCTGCCATCTGCCCTACGTCTTCACGGCCAGTGAAGGCTATCCCGAGGACCTGATGCGCAAGGTCGCGAAGGCTCAGTGGTACGCCAAGCGCGAAGGCCTGGTGTACGGCAAGATCCTGTCGTTCTGCCCGCTCAACTGGCGCACCGCCGACGACGCGGCCGAACCGGTGCTGCAGGCCGCGATCGACTCGTGCTTCTTCCCGCTGTACGAGGTTGAGCACGGCCACACCCGCCTGACCTACAACCCCGAAGCCGCCGGAAGGCGCAAGCCCGTTGCCGACTGGTTGAAACTCATGGGCAAGACCAGGCACCTGATGCAACCGGCCAACGCGCCGGTCCTGCAGGGGATCCAGGCCGAAGTCGATCGCCGCTGGGAACGTACCAAGGCGATGCACGAGCATCCCCTGCTGTAAGGAGAGACGAATGGCGAAAATCCTGGAAACCCGTCGGCTGACGCCCGTCACCAAGCTGTTCCGGCTGGACGCGCCGCTGATCGCGAAGTCGGCCCAGCCGGGCCAGTTCGTGATGCTGCGCGTGCGCGAGGGCGGCGAGCGCATCCCGATCACCATCGCCGATTACGACCGCAAGGCCGGCACCATCACCATCGTCGTGCAGCAAGTCGGCGCCACCACCACCCTGGTCTGCGCGCTGGAAGCCGGCGACGAGATCCTCGACGTGGCCGGGCCGCTCGGCAGCCCGATCGAGGTGCCGGCCGGCGCTCACGTCTGCGGTGTCGGCGGCGGCTTCGGCTCGGCGGTGCTGCTGGGCCTGATGCGTGAACTGCGGGCCCGGGGCTGCCGCACCACGGCGATCATCGGCGCGCGCAACAAGGACCTGTTGATCCTGGCCGATGAGCTCAAGCCGAACTGCGACCAGCTGGCGATTTGCACCGACGACGGTTCCGCCGGCTTCAAGGGCTTCGTGACGCAACAGCTCGAGCGCTTCATCGCCGGCGAAGGGCCGGGCCGACCGGACTATGTGGTGGCGATCGGGCCGATGGCCATGATGCGCGCCGTCGCCGAAACCACGCGGGCACCGAAGGTCAAGACGCTGGTCTCGATGGACCCGTTGATGGTCGACGGCACGGGAATGTGCGGCGGTTGCCGCGTCATGGTCGGCGGCAAGGCGCAGTTCGCCTGCGTCGACGGCCCGGCGTTCGACGCCCATGAGGTGGACTTCGAAGTCGCGATGCGGCGCAACAAGGCCTACGTCAAAGAAGAAAAGCTCTCGCTCGAGCGAGTGAACTGCAACCGGTCGGTGAAGGAGTTGCACTGATGCCAGTCAAACGCGCAGAAAAGACGCCGATGCCGGTGCGGGACGCACAGCTTCGCGCGCACGATTTCCAGGAAGTGAACGAGGGCTACTCGGCGCTGCACGCCTCCTTCGAGGCGGAGCGGTGCCTGCGCTGCCAGGACCCGGTGTGTGTCGAAGGCTGCCCGGTCAACATCCCGATCCCCGACTTCATCCATGCGGTCGCGGCCGGCGACATGCCCGGCGCGGCCAGGATCCTGCGGGCCTCCAATCCGCTGCCCTCGATCTGCGGCCGGGTCTGTCCGCAGGAGTCGCAGTGCGAATCCGAATGCCACATGGTCAAGCGCTTCAACCCGGTGGCGATCGGCCATCTCGAGCGCTACGTCGCCGACTGGGAGCGTTCGCAACCGGTCACAGTCGTTCCCAACATCACGCGCAAGGAGAAGATCGCCGTGATCGGCGCCGGGCCCTCCGGGCTGGTGTGCGCCGGTGAACTGGCGCGGCTCGGCTACGCGGTCACGGTCTACGAGGCGCTGCATGCGCCCGGCGGCGTCCTGCGCTACGGCATCCCCGAGTTCCGGCTGCCCAAGGCGATCCTCGACTGGGAGATCGGCATCCTCAAGGCGATGGGTGTCGAGATCGTCTGCAACGTGGTGATAGGCCGCACGGTACCGCTGCAGGACCTGTTCGAAAACATGGGTTATGCGGCGGTGTTCATCGGCACCGGCGCCGGGTTGCCGCAGTTCCTGGGCATCCCGGGCGAAAACCTGAACGGCGTGATGTCCGCCAACGAATTCCTGACGCGCATGAATCTCATGGGCGGCTACAAGTTCCCGGACAACGACACGCCGCTGAAAGTCGGCCGGCGCGTCGCCGTGATCGGCGCCGGCAACACCGCGATGGACGCCGTGCGTTCTTCATTGCGCATGGGCGCCGAGGAAGCCTACATCGTCTACCGCCGCAGCCAGAAGGAAATGGGCGCGCGGGTGGAGGAATACCACCACGCGATCGAGGAAGGCGTGCAGTTCCAATGGCTCACCAATCCGCTGGAAGTCGTCGGCGACGCCGACGGCTGGGTGTCGGGCTTGAAGTGCCAGAAGATGAAGCTGGGCGAGCCCGACGCGTCGGGCCGTGCCCGGCCGATTCCGATTGAAGGCAGCGAATTCGTGTTGCCGGTGGAGAACGTGATCCTGGCGATCGGCACCACGCCCAATCCGCTGCTGACGCGCACCACGTCGGGGCTGCTAACCAACAAGAAGGGCTGCCTGGTCGCCGACGAGCACACCGG
>JAAOZX010000389.1 GCA_012274225.1 Comamonadaceae bacterium
GCAAACGGCACCAGCACGATGGCCATGGCCATGAAATGGCCGCCGCCCAGTGGCAGCAGCGTCGCCATCACCGCGCCGTCGCGCCGCGCGGTCATGCCGTTGGCCACGGCGATCGGCCACCCCATCGCGGGATTGAGACCGTGATAGGCGCCGATGGCGACGATCGTCAGCCAGAGCGCGGCCGTCTGGGTCAAGCCGAGGTGTAGCAGAACGAATCGGTCGAGCAGTCGCCGCCCTGCAGGCGAACCTGGTGCGCGCCGTAGCCGGCCCCGAAGTCGACATAGAACTCGGGGTCGAGCTCGATGCCGCCGTTGGCGCCGACGTTGCACATCACCTGGGCGCCGGGCACGCCTTCCGGATAGAACTGCGCGTCCCAGGTGCTGTACAGCGAGTTGGTGAAATAGACGCGCTTGCCGTCGCGGCTGATCTCGGTCATCTGCGGACCGCCGCCGAACGGCCGACCGTTCGGATGCTTCTCATGCTGGGCGATGCCGCCGACCCGCACGCTGCCGGCCAGCGCCGGCTTCATCGGGTCGGTCACGTCGTACTGCCGCAGTTCCCCGGTGCCCCAGCACGCGACGTAAAGGAAACGATCGTCGAGCGAGAGGTCGATGTCGCTGATCAGCGGCGGCACCGCGCCAAAGCCCTTCAGCAGCGCGGGCAGTTTGGCCGCGTCGGCCGGCTCCGCGGGGATGGTGGCGGTCTTCCTGATGTTGAACGCGCCGTTCTCGCGGTACCAGGTCCAGATCGACCCTTCCAGGTTGGTGGTATCGACCACCACGCCGATGAAGCCATATTCGCGCGCCGGGTCGTGCGCCGGCCGGATCTCCAGCGCCATCTGGTGGTTGGCGCCCAGGTCGATCGCCTGCACATGCTTGCGGTCGCGCAGGTCCCAGAAGTGCACCGAATGGCCGTACTTGTTGGCGAGCAGGTCTTCGGCGACGATCCCGTTCTCGAATTGCGGCGGCCGGCCCCATTCGCTCGACATCATGTAGTCGCGCGGCAGGTTCCACCAGAAGTCGTAGTGCAGCTGCTGCGGCCCGCGGTCGATCTCCCAGCGGCCCAGCACCTCGAAGGTCTCGCAGTCCATGATGAACACGCCCGGCGGACCCTGGGTGCCGTCCGGGCCGCCGCCGCCCAGGGTGCTGATGTAGATGCCCTCGGGCCCGCAGTGCACCGTGTGCGGACGCGAGTAGCCGGTCTTGCGCATCACCTCTTCCGGCTCGATCGTCTTGATGATCTTCGGCTGGGTCGGGTCGGGCTGGGTGTCGACGACGTAGATGCGCGACGAGCGGATGCCCGGAATGATGAGGTAGCGGCGCTGCATGAACGCGTGGCCCGACATCGGCGAAAGCGCCGAGCTGCAGGCGTTCCAGCCGAAGTGATGGAACTCGTCGCCGCGATTGGGCATGTCGAGCCGGTTGAGCACCTTGCCGCGGGTCTTCGATTTCGGGTCCACGTCGACCACGGCCAGCGCATCCGGGCGCGAGCGGTCGGGCGACAGCAGCACCGTGTAGGCGATGTGTTCAGGCTCAGCTTCCATCGCCAGCCGCGGCGAAGGATAGAACGTCGGATCGGGACGCAAGGTTTCCAGCATGGTGTTACCTCGCAATTAAAGATGAGTCAGAGAAAGGGGAACAAAGGCCCACGCCGGGGCGGCATGGAAATTTCATACTGGCGCGAGGCTGCGCCGTGTCAAGGGCGCGCCGTGATGCCATTGGTAACGGTTGTACCCGTTGATGCGAGGAGAATGTCCGGTCCCTCTTGCCATCCCAAGGAGACCGCCATGTCACTGCGCATCAACGACACCGCGCCGAACTTCAAGGCCCAGACCACCCAGGGCCCCATCGAGTTCCATCGGTGGATTGGAGACAGCTGGGCCATCCTGTTCTCGCATCCCAAGGACTTCACGCCGGTGTGCACCACCGAGCTGGGCTACATGGCCCGCATCGAGCCGGAATTCACGAAGCGCAACGCCAAATTGATCGGCCTGAGCGTAGACCCGGTGGACAGCCACAGCCGCTGGCTCGGCGACATCGAGGAAACGCAGGGCACCAAGGTCAACTACCCGATCATCGGCGATACCGACCTGGCCGTGTCCAAGCTCTACAACATGCTGCCGGCCGAAGAGCCCGGCACCGCCGAGGGGCGCACGGCGGCCACCAACCAGACGGTGCGCTCGGTGTTCGTCGTCGGGCCCGACAAGAAGATCAAGCTCATGCTCACCTATCCGATGACCACGGGCCGCAACTTCGACGAGATCCTGCGGGTGCTCGACTCGATGCAGATGACGGCCAAGTACCGGGTGGCGACGCCGGCCAACTGGAAGCCGGGCGAGGACGTGATCATCGCCGGGTCGGTTTCCGACGAGGAAGCCAAGACGCTGTTCCCGCAGGGCTGGAAAACCGTGAAGCCCTACCTGCGCGTGGTCCGTCAACCCGGGAGATGAGCAGCGGCAGCGGCCGCCCGCGGCGAGGACTCGCGGGCCTTACCGGGCAGCGCCCACCACCCCAGCCGCGATGTTGATCGGCGACCAAGGCCGACCCAATCAGACATGGTGTGTCTCAATCCCCTGGCACCGGCTCGAGCGCGGCCGTTTGAAAAAACGCGGCCAGGCCACCGGGTGGCTCCAGTCGGCCCTTGACGACCGTCAGCCGGGTCGGCCCGGGCATGACGCGGGTCGGGCTGGGGTGCAACGGGTCGCTTGGATAGGCCATCACCCGCAGGCCGTCGATCTCATGGACCGCCGGGCAAATCAGGTACGGTGAACGGCTCCTCGCTTCGTTCAGGACCGAGTCCACGCTGGCGTGGCCGGCGATGTGCGACAGGCTCATGATCTGCGGCGGCACCAGCGCGATGTCGCCGCGCCAGTACTGCTCCAGGGCCTGCCGCGGAGTCAGCCAGACACTGTCGATGGTCTCGTGGTCGTCGTGGCGCGCAGCCTGGTCGGGCGGCGCCCGCAACACGAAGAAGCGCGTGTCGAAGCGCCGGCCCGGCGTGATCGAGTGGGTCGGCGTGATCCAGCGCGACCAGGGAAGAAGGTCGGCCGTGCGCAGGGTCAGTTGGCTTTCGCGGACCGCCTGGCCGAAGGCCGTGCGGCCCGCGGCGACTGCAGCGGGATCGCCACGTGCCAGCAGCACGCCGCACTCCTCGAAGGTTTCGCGGATGGCCGCCACGAAGATGCCGGCTGCGGTGCGGGCATCGGTTTCCGCTTCGTTCAGCGCCGCCTGGAGGGCCGACGGATCCTGGTCGAGCAGGCCGGACGGATAGGAGAAGTCGTCGTCATCGACCTTCCCGCCCGGAAAAACATAGACGCCACCATGCACATTGGACTTTTCGTGCCGGCGCACCAGGAAAGCTTCCGGGCCGCGTTCGCTGTCGCGCAGCATGAGAACGGTGGCAGCGGCCTGGGGAATCGGCGCAGGGGTCTCCCGGTTGATTTCCATGCGTTGCATTATTACCAGGTCTTTGTGCGGCAACGCACGGATGCCGCGGCGGAAACCCGTTAGGCTTTCTGAATGAAAAACCTCATCAGCTCATCAGTTTTGCAAGGAGCCCCGCGGGTTCCGCGCCGCCCGACTGCGGGACGGGCACTGTGCGGCACTGCCGTCGCGTTGTCGTTGCTGTTATGGGCGGCCAGTCCGGCCGTGGCTCAGGTGAGCATCGGCATTTCGATGCCCGGTGTCAGCATCGGCATCAACATGCCGGTGTATCCGCAACTGGTGCGGGTGCCGAACTACCCGGTCTACTACGCGCCGCAAGTGCAAGCGAACTACTTCTTCTACGATGGCATGTACTGGGTTTATCAGCAAGACAACTGGTACGCCAGCTCCTGGTACAACGGCCCGTGGGGGCTGGTGAGCCCGCAGGCCGTGCCGGTCTACGTGCTGCGCATCCCGGTGCGCTACTACCGCAATCCGCCGATGTATTTCCGGGGCTGGCAAGCCGATGCGCCGCCGCGCTGGAACGAGCACTGGGGCAACGACTGGTCGCGCCAGCGTAGCGGCTGGGACCATTGGGACCGGCGTGCCGCACCGGCGCCGGCTCCGCTGCCGGCCTATCAACGCCAGTACTCCGGCAACCGCTATCCACAGGTCGAGCAGCAGCGGGCGCTGCAGAGCCGCAACTATGGCTACCAACCGCGGGACGCCGTCGTCCGGCAACAATATCAGCAGCAGCAGGCGGTGGCACCGTCGGCTTCACCTTATCAACGCGGGCAACAGTCGGCGCCGGGCAGGGCTCCCGATCAGCAACTCCGTCCTGGCGTTCAGGCCCGCCCGCCCGTGCAGTCAGTACAGCCGCAGCAGCAGCCGTTGCCTCAGCAGCAGCACCCACAGCAGTCGCAGCCGCGGCCGCCGCAGCATCAGCAGTCGCAGCAGCAGCAAGGCGCCCAGCGGCACGAGCCCCAGGGCCGAGCTGCTGCGCCCGGGCCGGAGCAGGGCCAAAGGCAGGGTCAGGGCCAGGGGCAGGGCCGGGGCAACGAGAGGGGCAAGGGCCAGGAGCAGGACCGCGACAACGGGCAAGGGCAAGGGAAGAAGTAGCCCGTATTGGCGCCCGCCTAGATCCGCGGGTTCTTCGGCGCGTCAGTGGCGGGATTGCCCTCTTCGTCCAGGTCTGTATTCGGCATGATGGACGGGGAGCCCGCATCTGGAGCGGCATCGACGTTGTCCTGGACCATGTCGAGAAAGCCATCGACCTCGTCGGTGGAGTGCTTGGAAGGCTGGATGTGGGCCGATTGTTCGCGCGACATGGTGTGTCCTGGTGTCAAGGGTTGAGACGATCAGTGTCTGCGGGGAGCGGCACACGTCTGTCGGCAGGCGTGATGCGCCGCTGTCAGCGATCGCCTACGGCAACGGCAGAAGATGAGCCGTCATTCGGGCGGCAGAGACCGTCATGAACGGACATGGCAACAGCCTCACACCGCGCGCAGCCAACCTAGAATGAACCTCAGTCACCATCCGGGCGACCCAGTGATGTCGAATGCGTGATCGAGCGGCAGCGCGGGCTGCGCGACAAGTGGCGAGCCGTCAACCAGAAAGGCTGCATTCATGACGACCGATCAACCAACCGGCAGGCAGCAGCTTGCGGGCATCGCGCACGCGGCGATGCTCCAGCGCGGGCTGCTGCCGGACTTTTCAGCGGCCGTGCTCGCCGAAATCAGCCAGATCACGAAAGCCGCCACGCCGTCGGGCGCCGGAATTCGCGACCTGCGCGGCTTGCTCTGGGCCTCGATCGACAACGACGATTCGCGCGACCTCGATCAGCTCACGGTGGCCGAGCCCGTCGCGGGCGGTGCCGTCAAGATCCTGGTGGCCATCGCCGATGTCGATGCGCTGGTCAGGAAGGACTGCGCGATCGACGGCCACGCACGAACCAATACGACCTCCGTCTATACCGCCGCGGAAATCTTTCCGATGCTGCCGGAAAAGCTGTCGACCGATCTCACCTCCCTGGCCGAGGGACAGGAGCGGCTGGCGATCGTGATGGAAATGGTGGTTGCCGCCGACGGCGCCGTCACCGCTTCGGACATCTACCGGGCCGTGGTCCTCAATCGTGCCAAGCTGGCCTACAACGCGCTGGCCGCGTGGCTCGAAGGCACGGCGCCGGCACCGGGCAAGCTGGCGGGCGTGCCCGGGCTGGATGAGCAGCTTCGCATCCAGGACAAGGCCGCGCAAGCGCTGAGACGGGTGCGCCATGCGCATGGCGCGCTGCGGCTGGAGACGCTGGAAGTGCGGCCCGTGTTCAAGGACGACGTGCTGGCCGACCTGCTGCCGGACGAGAAGAACCGGGCCAAGGAGTTGATCGAAGACTTCATGATCGCGGCCAACGGCGTGACCGCCAAGTACCTCGAGAAGAAGGGCCTGCCGTCGCTGCGCCGGGTGTTGCTGGTCCCCAAGCGCTGGGACCGGATCGTCGCGCTGGCGGCCGAATCGGGCGAGAAGTTGCCCCTGAAGCCCGACGCTGCGGCGCTGGATGCATTCCTGGAGAAACGCCGTGCGGCCGACCCAGCGGGCTTTCCCGACCTCTCGCTCGCGGTGGTCAAGATGCTGGGCTCCGGGGAATATGCGCTGCAGATGCCCGGCCAGACCGCCGAGGGGCACTTCGGACTGGCCGTCAAGGACTACACCCATTCCACGGCGCCGAACCGCCGCTTTCCCGACCTGATCGCGCAACGGCTGCTGAAGGCCGCGCTCGCCGGACAATCCGCGCCGTACAGCGGCCAGGAGCTGACGGCGCTGGCGCGCCACTGCACCGACCAGGAGGACAACGCGGACAAGGTGGAGCGCCAGGTCCGCAAGTCCGCCGCGGCGCTGCTGCTGGCGCCGCGTATGGGAGCGCAGTTCGACGGCATCGTGACCGGCGCGTCGGACAAGGGGACCTGGGTTCGCGTCTCGGGACCCACCGCCGAAGGCCGGGTGGTGCGCGGCTTCGAGGGCCTCGATGTCGGCGAGCGCGTCCGCGTGCAATTGGTCCACACCGACGTCGCGCGCGGCTTCATCGATTTTGCGGCGGTGAGGACTCATCCATGAGCCAGACACTCGCCTACAAGAACGAGGAATTCCTCGACAGCGACGATGCACGCCCGCTGCGCATCCTGGCCGAATACCTCGAGCCGATGCAGGCTTTCCAACAGGCGCGCATTCGCGACACGATCGTGTTCTTTGGCTCGGCCCGGCTGGCGCCCGAGGGGCCCCTCGGGCAGTACTACGACGCGGCGCGCGAACTGGCGCGGCTGGTCACCCTCTGGTCGAAAAACCTGGCCTCGCACGCCCACCGGTATGTCGTTTGCACCGGCGGCGGCGGCGGCATCATGGAGGCCGCCAACCGCGGCGCCTCGGAAGCCGGAGGCCGCACCGTCGGACTGAACATCGGACTGCCGCACGAGCAGCGGCCCAACCCTTACGTCACGCGCGAACTGACCTTCGAATTCCACTACTTCTTCATGCGCAAACTCTGGTTCGCGCATCTGGCGCGCGCGCTGGTCGTGTTTCCCGGCGGCTTCGGCACCCTGGACGAGTTGACCGAGATCCTGACGCTGACCCAGACCCGGAAGATCGACCGTCCCATTCCGATCGTGCTCTATGGATCGAGCTACTGGAAGGAAGTCATCAACTTCGAGGCGCTGGTGAAGCACGGCATGATCGCCCCCGAAGATCTCGCGCTGTTCCAGTACGCCGACGATCCCGCCGCCGCGCTGGCCCTGATGCAGGCGGGAATCGCGGCCGAGCCGGACGAGGCGGTGCCCTGCCTCGCCCACTCGCGCACGGCTCGCCGCTGAATCGGAGAGTGGCGCATGGGCCTGCTGATCGACGGTATCTGGCGCGACGAGTGGTACGACACGACAGCGTCGGGCGGGCGCTTCGTGCGGCCGCGCACCAGCTTTCGCAACTGGGTCACGCCCGACGGCGCGGCCGGGCCGACCGGGGCTGCGGGCTTTTCCGCCGCGCCGGGGCGTTATCACCTGTATGTGAGCCTGGCCTGCCCGTGGGCCCACCGCACCCTCATCATGCGTGCGCTCAAGGGCCTTCAGGAACTGGTGACCCTCTCGGTGGTGCACTGGCGCATGCTCGACCACGGTTGGACTTTCGAGAACGGACCCGGGGTCATCCCCGATCCCGTCCACCATGCCGACTATCTGTACCAGGTCTATCTGGCAGCGGATCCGGCGTACACCGGACGGGTGACGACGCCGACATTGTGGGACCGCCAGACCGGCACCATCGTCAACAACGAGTCGTCGGAAATCCTGCGCATGTTCAATTCCGCTTTCGACGGCGTGGGTGCGCGCCCCGGCGACTACTGCCCGGCCGATCTGCGCGACGAAATCGAGAAGCTGAACGACCGCATCTACGACACCGTCAACAATGGCGTGTACAAGGCCGGCTTCGCCACCACCCAGCAGGCCTACGACGAGGCCGTAGGTCCCTTGTTCGAGATGCTGGACTGGCTGGAAGCACGGCTGGCCGGACAGCGCTACCTGTGTGGCGCGCGACTGACCGAAGCCGACATCCGCCTCGTGGTCACGCTGCTGCGCTTCGACCTGGTCTATCACGGGCACTTCAAGTGCAATGTGCGCCGGATCGCCGACTACCCCAACTTGTCGGGCTACACGCGGGACCTGTACCAGCTGCCCGGTGTCGCGTCGACGTTCAATCCGATGCACGCCAA
>JAAOZX010000390.1 GCA_012274225.1 Comamonadaceae bacterium
AACGTCGGAACTGACTGGCACACACGTCAGGCGCGAGCGAAGCGAGCGGACATACGTGTGTGTCCGTGTCGAGTGACCAATTATGTCTCATCGGCGAAAGACAGCAACAGCGAAACCTGCTGGCTGAAGGCGGTCTGTGGATTATCAGGGAACCCTCTCGGATCGACAGCGTGCGCGAGGAGAAGGGCAAAGGGATGCGGTTCTCGGCAATTCTGCTCATACGCGGCGTAAGCCTTCTCGAAAGCCTTGCGTCGAAATCGCGAAACATACGGATGGAACACAACGCAAGCCGCCTTCACGGCCGGAAGGGTTGATATGAGAGATTCAGAAATGTCTTCCTTCCAGCGCTCAGTCGGCGGATAGATGCCGCCCAAGCCTTCCAGCACAGACAATCTGAATTGGGCGCAAGCAACGGCGCTGCGACCCTTGTAGTTATTGCGCCAGGCCAGATAGGCGACGAAGCTTGCTAGGAGAACGGCGCCCAGGATGACGTATGCATTGGCGAGGATCGTCTCAGTCATTTCCCTCTAGCCACTGTGACATCACCGCGGACCTCCCCGCGGGCGCCCGCCCACGCCAGGCGCCAGCCCATTGTTTCCGCCCCTTGCGGGCGTTCTTGACTTTGTGTACCGGGATTGTCTCGGCCATGCAACCTGACCCCCCTATCCTGCAGCCTTTGCGCGTGCCGCACCCGTTCGTGAGGTGCTTTGCCAAAATACTATAGCTCACGAGCTGGACCGGCTTTCCCGGATCGGATCGAGCGGGATTCGATCCGCTTGTTCATCGGCCGGCGCGGGCGCTCCGGGCCGATGCGCGTGGGGTGCGACTCGGGCGCAACTTGGGCGGGCGCGGCCGCGATGGCCGCGAGAACTAAGCGCGAGCCCCCGGCGCCGTCGCCGTCACCACCCGCGGCCGCATCGCCGACAGCGCGTAATACACGCCGCCCCCGATCGCCACGCCGATGAACCAGCCGTAGGTTCCCCACCACTGCGGCAACAGATTGGTGAGGTTCGGCAGGATGCTGGAGAAGATCGCGCCGATGGCGGTGGCGATGAGCGCGTTGACGTTCCACCCGCCCTGGTAGCGGTACTGGCCGTCTTCCTGGTACAGCGCCGCCACGTCGATCTCGCCCCTGGCGATCAGGTAATAGTCGACCAGAATGATTCCCAACAGCGGGCCCATCGTCGCGCCGATCGCGTTGACGAATTGCGAGGCGTTGCCCTCCCAGGGCGCGAACGGGTAGAGCACCAGCGCGATGGCCGCCGCGATGTAGCCGCCCTTCTTGAAGTCGATGGTGCGTGGGAACACGTTGGCAAAGTCGAACGCCGGCGAGACGAAATTGGCCACCACGTTGATGCCCAGCGTGGCCACCGCGAATGTCAGCGCGGCCAGCAGCGCGAGCAGCCAGCTGTCGAACTTGGCGGAGATCTGCTCCGGGTGCAGCATCACTTCGCCGTAGACCTTGAACGCCGCGATGGTGGTGATGCCCGCAACCAGCGAGAACAGGATCAGGTTGATCGGCAGCCCCCAGAGGTTGCCCTTGCGCACCGTGTCCTTGTCCTTGGCGTAGCGCGAGAAGTCGCAGAAGTTCAGGTACAGCGCGGCGAAATAGGTGATCCAGGTGGCGCCCACCGCCATCAGGGCCCAGAACGAGCCCGGCTCGCCCGCGACGCCGGCGTCCTTGGTTTTTTCCAGCAGCACCGCCTGCGGTATGCCGTGGTCGAACGAGAAGCCGCCGGCCTTGACGACGAGGCCGATGGCCAGCACCAGCATCGCCACCCACACGGCGGGGCCGGCCCAGTCCTGGAACTTGCGCACCGTCTCCATGCCGTTCTGGATGATCAGCAATTGCAGTGCCCAGACCACCACGTAGCAGATCAGTTCCAGGCCCGAGTGGCCCAGCAGGTGCGTGGTCTGATGGAATTGCAGGACCGAATCGTTGCGGGTCAGCAGGGCCACGATGGCGCCCGATGCGGCGGCGGTTTGCGCGCCGTACCAGAAGCAGGCCACCACCGCTCGCACCAGCGCCGGCAGGTTGGCGCCCCAGATGCCGAACGAGGCGCGAGCGAGCACAGGATAAGGCACGCCCGTCTTCACGCCGGCATAGCCCACCAGGTTCATCAAGGCGAAGATGACCAGCGAGCTGATGCCGATCGCGAGGATGAAATTGACGAAACTGCCGCACAGCAGGAACAAGCTGGCGGCCAGGTAATAGCCCCAGAGGCTGTGCACGTCCGAAGTCCAGACGTTGAAGATGCTGAAGGTGCCCCAGCGGCGCTCGCGGGCCGGTGCGAGGTCCTCGTTGTACAGGCGCGGCGACGGATTGCGGATTTCCATGGCGGTCTCCTGTGGAGGGCCGCGGCGGGGAACACCGCGACCGGTTGGAACCAGAAATCCGCAATCTACGCAAACGGGCGGTGTCGCGCCGTCGTGTTGACCCTATCCAACACTGCAGTTGGGGTCAAGCCAAGAGCAGCGCAGCGGCGCAGCTCTCTTCCATTTACTTCTGCCTGGCGCGCCAGTTGTTGTAGGCGTCGTCCACGCGCCGCTGACGGGCGCTATCCTCCGAGCCCGAGGCGCCCATGCCCCGCGTGTCGCTGTGGCTGTCGTCCCGCATGGCTTGGTTGCCGGACCGGTTGCCCGGCAGCCGTCTGGTCGCGTGGTCCAGCTTCTCGCCGGTGCGGCGGATGGCGCTCTTGGTCCGCTCGACGATGCCTTCCTTGTGCTGGGTTCCCGTGGCGGCAGCAGCGGACCGGTGCATGGTGGTGGTGTCGTGGCTGTCGTAGCCGCCGCTGTCTTGCGCTGCCAGGGCGGCGCCCGAGGCGAGCGCCAGGGTGGTGAGCAAAGCTGCGATTTTCATTTTGACTCTCTGAAGTTAAGAAGAGTCATCTCAACCGATTCGCAGCGGCCGTGATGTCGGACAAGCCTGAAGCCGCGCGTAGTAGGAA